>NZ_SMNY01000027.1:0-70597 GCF_004353535.1 Cupriavidus sp. L7L | reverse complement strand
GGCGCACTCCGCATCGTACTGCGCAATCCAGCGCCGAACGGCCGTCTCACCAAGCTCCATCGACCGGCACACCTCGCTGACCGATAATCCTTGGTCTCGCACCATCCGTACCACTTCCAGCTTGAAGCTGGCGTCAAATTGTCGGCGCCTTCTTGTCATCTATCTTTCTTCCTCGTCGATTCCGGATTGTCCTCCTATCGACCTGTCCGAGGAAATTAGACCACCACACGTCCCTGACCCCTGCTGCCGTTCAGACCCGGGCAATCGCAATGGCGGCTTTCAAGCAGCGCTTGCAGAAGCCGACATCCGAATGTCGGATTCTGCAAGCGGTGCCGAGTGGCCGTAGTTGGCCGGTTGCGCATGTACAGGGGCGCGCCAGAATCCGACCGCGCAAATACATAGCATCGTTTTCGTCGGCCAGTATCTGCCGCGCTAGTACTTGATGTCCCGTTTTTCCTGGCGGCCCTCCTGCTTCGTGTCGCGCTTGTCTTGCCGGCACTGGGCGTTACTCTTCTGGTTTGCAGCCCGGCAGTCGACCTTGCCCCCGCGCGCTTCCTGCTTGGCAGCCTGGTTTGCGTCCCTGCCTTGTTGGCGCTGTTGCGACTGGTTGGTGGCCAGGGCGGCCGCCGATGGCATCAGAAGTCCGGCTGCGGCCAGCATTGCGCACGTCCGCCGCCAAAGTCCATTTCTTGATTCGACCATTTTCACCTCCTCCGTGATGGGTGGACACGGCGATCCGTTGTCGCACAACGCCGCCTTTGAATGCTCGTAGACAACCAGACTGAAGAAGCCTCCTCCGACAAACGAAAGCATCCCCGCCCGCAGCCGATGATGACACGAATGAGTGTCGCCTAGAACAGATTCCCATACGCGAGCCATTCCTCAAAGGATGGCAATGGTTCGCGAGTGGCCGACGAGTTCAAGTCAGTTGCGGCGCGCGTCAAGCGTCTGTTTGGCCATACCTGCGTTTGAGCATCCGCGCGGTCTTCTGCGAAGATGTCGCTTGATGGCTGGCTACTGCCGCTGCGTTCCCTCCAGGCGCGTAGGCAAAGGGAGAGACTGCGCGCCTGGCCAGGATTCACATGACGCCAGCGTTGCCCGGGCGCGGCAATAAGGTTCGATAACGTTCTGCTTATCGCGCCAATGTCACGCGAAGGGGATGCAGGAGGAGTTGGCAATCTTGACGGGGTGGGCGCCTGGAAGACTTCGTCATGGTCCGCTCAGGCCGTCTGGGAATGGACGCGTGCGGATCTTTAAGGACGTTGGGCCTGGACACGCCTAGCTACGTCTGGACATCGCGCGGCTCGTTCCTAAAGGAGCTTCGCTCTAGCACTTGACGGTCACGGCCGTGGATCAGCAAGTCCACCTTTGCGCGCTTAGCCTTCTCTGTACCGGCGGCGATCGCATGGTCCAAGGAAGTGAATCGGTGTTGGCTGCTGGAGCCATCTTCCGATTCAACAGCCCAGCCATCATCGGTAGGCACTACGTGGATGTTCTTGCAAGGCACGGACGTCTCCGGGAATTGGTGGAGCTAGGGTGTCCTGCGCAGGGGCACCACGTCGATATCAGCCGTCCACCGGCAAAAGTTGTGCCCTCGCCCCGAGTATGTTGGCTAAGAGAACTGATTGCCAATCGTTGTCGGTCACGGTGACATTTCATACTGTGATTCGCAGACTAATCCAAACTATTCAGCATGTCAGCGCAAGTTTGTGTGGTGTCGCGCGAAAGCATTACATCGCATAGCCTCTGTGGCTCGGCTGTCCCAATTAGGGGTGATGGTGCTTTCGGTGCTGATTGACACGGTCTCAACAAGATAGCCGTTCTGTATCAACGAGTTGTGCAACGAGCTTTTTGTGGAATAGTCGTTGTATGTATATTGTTGATTTAATAGAGGATTGCTCGCGTCGGCGTATTATTTTGAGCTTGCCCCCGAAAAACGAATCCCTTGCTGAGCGTTTAAACTCAAGCAAGGAGAGTCAAGAAGATGAGCAAGACGAAGCGGGCGCGCTACACGCTCGAATTCAAGTTGGAAGCAGTTCGACTGGTCAAGGCCGGCCAGAGCGTTGCGGCGGCGGCCGCGACGATGGGCGTGCCAGCGCAGTCGATTTCCAACTGGGTGAAGGCTGAGCAGGAAGACAAGCTCGGCGGGGCCGGTACAAAACCGGTAAGTCCGGAGCAGATGGAATTGTCGAGACTTCGTGCCGAAGTGGCGCGCCTGAAGATGGAGCGTGACATCCTAAAAAAGGCGTGCGCGTACTTCGCGAAGGACTCGACGTGAAGTACGCCTTTATCGAACGCAATCGTCGCCACTGGCCGATTTCGGTGCTATGCGAGGTGCTGGAAGTCAGCCCCAGCGGCTTTCATCAGCGGCGGCAACGCGCCGCTCAGGACAAGCCCAAGCGCCGCCGCGTAAGCGACGACGCGCTGCTGGCCCACATCAAGGCGATTCACGCGGAGGTCAAGGGCGAATATGGTTGGCCTCGCATGTGGAAAGAGCTGGTTGCGCGCGGCGTACGCGTGGGAAAGGAGCGTGTGCGCAAGTCATGGGGCTGACGTAGTTCAATGTCGAATGCAGTCGGCGGGCATTGCAGAAGCCGAGCCAGTCGACGATTTCATCCATCGCGGCACGCCGCGTCGCAAAGTGCCGACCGTGCATTCGTGCGACCTTCAGCGAACCCCACAGGCTTTCGGTAGGCGCATTATCCCAGCAATCGCCGCGCCGGCTCATAGACGAACGCATGCCGTACGCCTTGAGCGAGTCCTGGAAGACGAGAAGAATTGGGCTGCCGCTCAGCAAGGGCAAGCGGCCTGATGGCTCGGCTATGGGGTTCGTGAAACAGGGGTCAGGTCAATCAGCCTCGACAGGCTATGACGCCGCACAGGAAAACTGACGGTAGGGTCTCAAGATGAGAGGTGAGCAGCAGTCGGGGACTCACAACCTTGTCCATGCACCCGTAGTGGGGTCCTCCACGAATCTCGGCCAACCGCCGGTATGCCGCATGGCCCCGGGGCGCGGAAACCGGGTGTCCAAACTCTGCCCGAGTTGCTTGGCCATCAGCCTGAAGTCCTTGACGAGGCGGCCCTTTATAAGGGATTCGTGGGTGCCGAGTGACCGCAACACATGCACATGCGCATCCCACATCTCCTGCACCGTCACCAATGTCTCTGCCCCGTTCGGAATCAGTTCCTTCAGCATGTTCGTCTTGACGTTGTGCACGTACCGGATTCGCTGGCCACCGGCCATGATGAACATCTCCCGCGATACGGCTGGGTTCTTTGGCACCACGAAAGCCATGCCAAGGCCTTTCTCGTCGAAAGCCGTCGTCAGATTTGGGTTGTTGCGCCAAAACCGCTGCTCAAGCAGGTGATCGATCTCGAAAATTTTGCCAACATCTGGCACCTTGTTCTTCAGGTTGTTCCGCAGGTTTCGTAGTGTCCCGTAGTCCTCGACACCCCGAGCCACGAGGAAGTCGTAGGCGTCGATGTGTTTCTTGGTCAGTCGCCGCGGCAGCACATCAGCCCTCTCGGCACGATTGATGACTTCCACGAATTCGTCCCCGAGCGCGCGCCTCAGCAACTGTTTCGGAAGTCCGCGATTAGCCTTTTTGGCCCAAGATGCGGGATCGAGTGCAGGTAACTTCTTGCGCAACTTCGGCTGCAGATACCGGTTGTACGCGGCGGCTAGGTCCGCGTCGCGGAATCCGGTGAAGTCCGGTTTGAACACTTTCCTCATTAGTCGCCGCTCGACGGCGACGAGGTAAGCGTCGTTTACGACGTCGGTGAACTTGTCGACCAGCTTCGGCAGCGGGAACGCAATCGGGTCGCGAAGGTGCCGGTCGAACGCACTGAGCAGGTCGTCCCACTGGCGAGGTGGGAGGTGGCCGACTGCCTCTACGTAGCCGGCGTCGGCAATTCGCCTGATCTGGCTCAAGGTTGCGTCCTCGGTCGCCGCCTCCAGCCTTGTTCCTTGGACGATCTTGCGCAGCGAGCGAACACCTGCAGCCGAGACTCCGAGCCCAATTGCCGTCGTGATGCCCATCAGCAAGAGCTCTTCTTCGCTGACGTTGTAGCCGAAAAAAGTCTTACCGGTGGCCGCGGCATAGGCGAGCTGACCAAGGTCGTAGACGACGCCGACGACAGGGATGAAATTGATGGCAAGCTCGAATAAGGCGATCACCCAAGGTTGGCGGTTGCTGGGGATGAGCTCGTCGATGGCGTGGCGACGGAAGCGCAGGTGAGGGAAGTCCGCTTTCCCGAGCGCAGCGCCCTGAGGTGGCACGTCGCTCAACCTCGAGACCTCGCATGCCTCTACGATCAGCGCGTCTTTTTGATCCTCGTGCGCGCGAAGGCGTATCTTGACGTCGCGCGTATGCACAATTCTGATAACTGTGCTCGATGGGTCCACGTCGATGAACTCGTGTTCCTTGAGCTCTTCCATCCACTCTTCCGGACGGACGTCGTAGCAGTACGCCGACGGGTTGCCCGGGTTCGAAAGCGTCACGTCCACCTTGGCGAAGCCATCGATCTGCTGGAACGTGACGGCGTTTTCGCCGGGCGTGACCTGCACAGCCTTCTGCTGCTTTTTCCAGTGTTCAATCGCGTCATCATTGGAAGTAAGTGATAAGAGGAATTTCTCCTGTTCGATTCTCTGAGGCTGGCCGATGATGCTGTACCAGTCCAGTGTTTCGTCGGGATCGCCTAGCAGCCCTTCGTCCTGGCACCGGTGCAGATGGACCTGCGGATAGCGCTTCGGATCCAATGCGTTCCATCCGATGGGGACGTTTTGCTCACGGCCGGGCGGTCCCGTCCGCTGCGTCACTGTCACCCCGCGCGCCACAGCGAGTCGGAGGTGCGCCCACTCAAGCTCGAAGTAGTCCCAAGCGAAGGGCCGCACCCCAATCTGGTGCCACGGCGGGCTATTCAGCGCCAGAATGGTACGGTTGCTGGTCCGCCATTGAAGCGAGGACTCGTACCAAGTAATTGTGGCACTGCCTGTCGAGGGATCCTCCACGACCTCGACTTTTGGCGGCAATGCAAACAGGTAGACCATAGCGACTGCCCTAGCTCTTGGTGATTACGAGTCGTCCGGACGGCCAATGGTTGTCACGCCCATTGTCGGGGCCGATTCGCTCCCACCGCGGGAGATCGGAGTTGTAGAGGAGGATCAGCGACGTTGGCACTCGGACCTCCAACGGGTCGTGACGGCATTGGTGAGACGTCGACCGCAGTGCAGGTGCATGGGATAGGGGATAGATCCATCGTCTCTGGCCAGGTAATAACAGCAGAGCGACTCCCCCGCCTACACCTCTTCGCCGGTCTGTGGATCCCAGGTCGGCAGTTGCGGCTTGGTGACGCTACGCGCCAGCACCAACGGCGTCGGCGCCAAAACCGTCCATTCCTTCGGAGAGTCGGGTGGCCAGGCAATCTCTTCGCCCGGTCCGCCCAGCGAAGTCATCTGCTCATCGATGAATGAGACGTAGTTTGGATCGCCCATCTTCGGGAGCCCGAGCCCGCCATAGACCTCGCCGGTCTCCATGTAATGCTTCACGGCATTCTCGAATCCGGGGCGCACTGAGATCTGCACGCGCGCCGCGCCCGCATTCAAGAAGGCTGCGAAATCAGGATCGGGATGGGTCTGTACGACCGTGCGATCCCATTGCTGGCGGCGGCCCCAAAAATAGGGATACAGAACCCAGACCATATGCTCCCACTCGAACGCTTGCTGCAGGAAGCGAATCTCCGGCTCCGACGTCCGCACTGCGTCTGTGTCCACCGTCGGATGGCTGCTAAGAGAGCCGTCGGCTTGGCTGAAATCGTACTCGCCCATCAAAGCGAAATCGACGGGGGCATTGCGCATGATGTCAATCGCGGATCGTTGCAGCTCAAACCGAACCATTCGCTGGAGTTCCAACCGCGACCCTTCTGGCAATTTTGTGCTCTCCGCTTGCTGGGTGGACGTAAGCTGGATGATCGTCTGCTCGTATTCGAGGCGCAGCTGCTCGTAGCGCGCCGACACTCTCGCGTAGGCTTCGATCGCCCAATCGCGTCGCGCGTCCTCGGTCAGTTCGAGATTGAGGGTAATGGCACCTACGATACTGGTGAAATTGTCTGCGTTGAAGGCGGCCGCAATGGAAGGTCCGGGCTGCGGAGTGACGAACGTGAAATCCTCGGCCGCCTTTCCCTTGTTGTCGGTCAGATTATTGATGATCCAGGTGTTGACAAGATTTCCCGCAATCCAGCCGCCATTAGGTTTGCTATTTGAATCCTCAACTTCCACTGAAAGGACGAAAGAGCCGTCAACAGCGACATATCCTTCCGGTATCTGCAGGTCCTTGTTCTGCGCATGCTTCGCGCTGCCTCCGCTACCGGTGTTGGATATTGCCATTGAGACTTGCTTATGCTCCTCTGGAAAGTCCGGCAGGTCGCTGACCTGATAAGCCCGAATCACCTCTGCCCGCTTGTCCGCGATGTTGGCGAGCGTCAACGACTCGAACAACTCGGCGTCTGGCCGTTGGAGGGGATTGTGCATTTCAACGCGCGACACCGCCATCTGCCAGATGAGGGCGGCAGGCTCCGGAATTAGCAGGTCATAGAGTTCACGCTCGCCGTAGCAGAAAATTTTGGCCCGGCTGACGCGCTCAAGATATTGATATATGCCAGATATGTGGTCCGGCGCAGTGGTATCGCGGGTGAACCCATGGCGGTTCAGCTCAGTTATTTCCTCTTCGATCACCGAGCGGACCTCTCGCGTTACACGCTCCATGGTGCGCTTGACGGCACGCTCCACGGTCTCACGCGAATATTCTTCGGCGATCTTGGCGGCTTCCTCCGTGGAGCGGCTGTACGAAGCGCTGGCGGAGGCGACAACCTTTGTCGGCCCACGGCTGGTGACCTGGATGCTACCCTCGGCCCGTAGGTCTTCCTTGATCACGTCGCTGATCTCACGGCTGAGTTCAGCCCGATCGGTGACTTGCAGGTCGTGAGTTTCCTCTTCCTCCTTGATCACCTGCTCGAACAGCTCGCGCCGCGTCATCAGGCGCTGGGTATGCTCGCGCAAGCGGGTCTCGCCCACCAGGATATTCTCAAGATATGCGATTTCCGATTGCCTGTAGCCGGTGGTTGTCTGCCGCACGACCAGTAGGTCGCTACGCCCGGCCGGCTCCAGATAGCTTGGCAACTGCGCCGCGTTGGCCATCACCATCGGCAATTCCACTAGCATATCGATCGATGTGCCCAAACGTGTCAACCGGTCGCGCAGGTTGGCCGGTAGTGCCGCCGTCAGGTGTTCTGCAAGCGCGCGCCGATAAATCGTCGTGCGCCGTTCGAACTCGGAGAGGTCGACAAGCACCGGATACCCGCCGATGTACGTCCGGGTGATGCCCGCGCGTCGCGGCGGATGCCAGGATCGCTCGGTACCCGCCGGCCGCGGTCCCATAGCCGCGCTGTCCAGGACACGCGTAAGTCGTGCAAGTACGGCCGAATCACGGATGCCTTCGGCCCGCAGCGCTTCGGTCAGCGCCGATGCGCGCGCCCCGCGTTCCAGGTTTGCGATCTCGTCTTCCAAGCGACGCAGTATCTCTCGCCCGCTGGCCGTCTCAAACGATACAGCCGGGAAACGCGGGCCAGGCCGGCCTCCGCCCGATCCTCCACCGCCCGGGGCCGGTGGCTGTCTCGGCGCCTCGGTCGGACGCGCGACGAACACGCGCGGCACGACGAATGGCGCCGTCAACCACGTGACTAACTGCTCGCGGTTGGCCGGTGCGTTCGACTGTGTGGTGGCGGCGACTGCGAGGCGGTAGAGACCTGCAACGATGTCCAGAGGCCTCGTACGATGCAGGGCTGCATACTTGAAGATGAGGAGGAGGTCATTGAGCAACGCGGTCGTGCCCCCGCGCTCCAGTTCCGCCGACCAAGCAGCCACAGTCGGTCCGCCCGGCGCCGCCGCGGCAAGGAAGCTCTTCAGATTCGCCTGGTCATGCGGCCACTGGCCCGAGTCCGCCTTGGCGAGCGCTTCGAGCCCGGGCAGCAGCAATCGGACGCCCGGCACACTGAGCCACGCATCCGACCGGCCGTTGAGATAGGCTGCGACCGGCGTGTTCCACAGCAGGTTAGCCGCCTCCTTCGGATCGAGCGCAGGGCGGCTGCCATCTTCGGAGAGTTTGATTTCCTTGGCGATATTCTCCGGAAGCGTGACAGTCACATGAACGAGCCCGACCCCACGTTCGGCATCGGGCGGCCTTTTGGTGGTCAGCGAGAGTAGCGCGGTCCCCTGATAGTCCATGTGATGCCTCCGCAGGTGTATGAGGTGCCGCCTGTCCTCCGCTTCCTCAGCAGAAATGGACACACTTGGCGCCCTCCACGGTCTTTGACAAGCTTCACTTATGTCAACATGAGCTGCTTGTGGCTGCAGATGCTTCGTCAACCGACTCCCGATCCAAGCGCTCAGATTGTGGAATTCCGCAATGTCATTGCTGCCGCCATCAGGGTAACAAGGGTAGTGTGGTAGCAGCCAAGGAAGTCCCGGTGTGCGGCTGTGTCGCCTTCAGCGAAAAGGAAGCTACCTGCGCCGTCGGGTCCCGGCACGGCTCCATCCTCGCGCTGGACAGCAAGCGCGCTATGCAGTCCCTGAGTACTCGCGGGATCATGGCTGGCTTGTAAACAGGCAGCAACCATGGCCAGTTCCGCCGCAAGGTCATTATCGTTGGCGTCAACAAAAGCACGTGTCCAGTATGGGAGCCAAGCGCGCAGGTAATCTGTCACACAAACATCTTCCAGCTCGCGTGCCCCAAAGTCAGTTAGGTAGAACACCTCGTGCGTAATCGCGTAGGCCACCTCCCCGGAGACCACCCATGGTTCGGGCCGTGTTGCTATATAGAGCCCACCCTCTTGGCCTGGCCACTTCGTCAGGCCAAGTTGCCACAAGTTATAGCGCATCGCCAAGCGTGACCAAGGTTGCAGGGGAAGCGCTGCCTCGATGTCCGCGCGCGCAAGTAAGCGTAGTACGCGGTCTAGCGCTGGGTCTCGGAAACCGAGCTGGCGCAACGAAGCATAGAGTGCACAACAAGGCAGGAAATCATGCCGCGCCAGCAGAAGTGCCACCAGTTTGCGGCCATGTTCGCATTGTTGCCAAATCCAGCTGGCCGTCGCATCGAGGACGGGCAGTTCAAGACCGCATCGCTTCAGCATCCAGACTGTCAGCGCAAGTTCGGTGAGTGGCTTCAATTGTGCCACGTGGTGTTTGTCAAACCGCTGGCTGGTGACTGTGCGCACCGCGAAATGCTGCAGGTTCTCATTGAGCCAGGCCATCCCCAACAACAGGCCGCGCCGGGCGATCCCGGCGGTTCCTGGGCTCAGCCGCGGTGTCAAGGCTTGTCCCTCAGACATTTCAGCACACGGTGTTCATGCTGCAGGTCGTCGGTGTCCGAAAGGCGAGCGAGCGTTCGCAACATTGTGCGGCTTTGGGAAACGAGCCTATCACGCACGGTTTCGAGATGAGGCGGCGCGGGCAAAGCCGCCACCACGGTCTGCCAGCGCAGCAATTCCACCAGGGACAGCATCCTGGCTGCATCTGCCAGCGCATACATGGCCGCGCATGGTTCGGCAGTGGGCGTGTAACCTCGGGCTGATAGGCGAGCCAAAAGCCAGCTGCCGAGTATCAGCGACGAGTCCGCGAGGAAGCGGCGCGGTGCTTCGCAGCAGGGGCGAAGCACCGCTGCAATGGCATCGGTGCTACGGCCCGGCGGCAAGCCAGCGAGGAAGGCCTTGGTCTCATGCGTGTTGGCGCCACCAAGAATCAGGCTATCAGCTGCGGCCTGAGTAGCAACGTCGACAGCCTCGTCGGAACGTGGCATTTGCATCCCGTTTCATCCGTTTTGTAGCGGTCCAGCTGACGGCAATGCCTCCAGCTTGACGCAGTGCAGACAAAAGTCGCAGGCGGTTGCTGCCAGTACGCCCTGAGTGCCCAGTCTTACGCCAAGTTTCCGGATACTCTCAAACTCCGCTGGGGTGAGGTATTGGCTTGCCGGGCCAGGCTTGTTGGTTTCGTCACGGGCGGAGTGCGGTCCTTCGGTTGCCACTAGAGCGGGGCGCTGGCTGAACAGCTTGCGAACGACCACTTCCTGCTCGGGCGTCATGCTGACCGATGCCAGGTCGAAGGTCAGCATGGCGGATCCAGCGCCGCCTAGCGTTACCACATGCGTGGTGCGGGTCTGCAGGTGGGAAGTGAGGGTATTGGCATCCATGGAAAGCTCCTTTCCAAAGTGCTGGTGATGCGATCAGAGTCGACTTGCTTACGGCCACGCGCTGCCGTGCGCCCATATTCGGCCGAACATCAATCCGAGCCTGCCAGGCTACAGCCCGCCTTTCTTCTCCAGTCGGATCACGTAGCGGGTCAGTGCCTCGAGAGTAACCCTTAAGTAGGCGCGGGCGAAGCCCAACATTTCTTCAATGGATACCGCGACGGGCGTACAAGTTGACATGCCGCTTCGTGTGAAGGGTTCGCGGGTGAACGGATCCGTTAGGTCGAACACGGTCTGGGCCGCGTTGCTGATGAACTGTAGGTGCTGCAGATTGTCGGTCGACGTGGTGCTGGACAGCGGGTCCACTCGAAGGACTGTTGCCACTTGTCGCCGGAGGTCGGCACTGTGGTGCGTGTCCATAAGGCTCCCCCTGAATGACTCTTGATTCTTTGATTGTGGATTTAGGTTAGGTGAAGAGAGTCTGTC
Organism: Cupriavidus sp. L7L; assembly: GCF_004353535.1. Classification (NCBI taxonomy): domain Bacteria; kingdom Pseudomonadati; phylum Pseudomonadota; class Betaproteobacteria; order Burkholderiales; family Burkholderiaceae; genus Cupriavidus; species Cupriavidus sp. L7L. The sequence goes on along the minus strand of NZ_SMNY01000027.1, from coordinate 59,873 downwards.
TGACATTAATATTTGTGCAGATGAGATTGAAAAAATAGCGCAGTGCGGACGGTCGCGGATTAAAGGCGATAGTGGCGGAAATGCGCACGCAGAGCCAATTTCGGTTGAAGGATCAAGAGCCGCTTCTCTGTAAGCCGAAGATCGGCATGGAGCCATGCGAGCACATTCGCTGCGCGAATTGATTCAAATTTGTTACATATTAAAATTGACTAAATACAGATTTAAAAAGATTTGAAGGCTAGCGTCAAGATACTCCTACCTCTCTGATCGCTGGCCGTCTATTTTTATTTTCAATCCCGACGCCAAAATCGTGGATTCACATCTGGTATGCGATCTTTAAGGCATAACCGTGCCATGCGCCCTTTTGCTGGTCTGCGCAGAAAGCGATGGTAACCTGAAGTTTCGATCTCCGACTGCGGGAGGCAGCATGTCTGATTATGTAGAGGTAACCCAGGTCGATGTGAACGCCCTCGCGGAAAAACTTAACGAATTAGGCGCGAAGCTCGACGAAAAGGAAGCGACGGTTCTGTTGGGAATCCTGTCACTGGCGGAGAAGTCCCTGAGCACGCAGACGGTGCCGGATCCCGCCGGCAGTCAACCTGACCAAGCCAAAAAAAGGAAGTTGACGCTAGAGCGCGAAACCATTCGCAATCTCAATGTCTGGGAACGGCTGCTGGCCCCTCGAAGCGAGAGTCTGTGGACTTGCCCCGGACTGCCGGATCCGGGCGCTGACGTCATCAATCCCGCCAAATCATAGTTGGAGGAGCCTGCTCCGCTGTCTGGGCATCTGAGCGCACGGAAACGATATCATCGTGGTTTAGCGGCGTGACCGGCGATCAGAGCCATGGAACTCAATCCTGTTCCTCGCATTGCCGCTTGCAGCTTCAGGCCTGCGCGCCTGGCGCGTGCGCCTTGTGTCGTGACCGGCAACGTGGACGCCTGGCCGGCATTGCAGCGGTGGCAGCCCGCATACCTGAAGACCGCCGTTGGGGCGCGCAAGGTGGCTGTGCGCGAGATAAGCGGGGCGCCCCGAAACGTCTACCAGAACATGCTGGCTGGGGGCAAGATCCTGTTTTCCGACTATCTTGACTGGGTTGTCGAGATCGCCGGCGCGGAGGATATCCGCGCCATCGCGGCCGCCGGCGCGGACACGGCGCAGCTAACCCGGGCCATCGGGGCTTGCGGGTTCGAAAGCACCTATTATCTTGACGTGAGCCTAGGCGCGTTGTCGCCACTGCTGCTTGCCGACACCGCCGTACCGCCGTGGTTTGCTCTGCCCCCGGTGGACACCATCTTCTGGTGCGGCATACTGGGAACCTCCTCCGGCCTGCACGCAGATATCAAGCCGAACTGCAATGTGCAGGTATTTGGCAACAAGACCTTCACTATGTTTGCGCCGTCGCAAGCACGTTGGCTATACCCCGTGCCGCGCATGACCCATTGCCGCTTCGATCCCAACGTGCCAGATTTCGAGCGGTTTCCCCTGGCGCGCCGGGCGGTTGGTTGGCAATGCACTCTGCACGCCGGGGAATCTCTCTATATCCCAGTTGGCTGGTATCACCAGGTGACGGTGGCCTCGCCGTGGGCCATCAATGTCAATTTCTTCTGGCCACGACCGTTCCCCCAAGGGCTGGCAACTCCGCAGCTGTGGGGCCAACTGGTGCAACGGGGCTGGGGTAGCCTGTGGCGGGCTTACGCCGACCTGCGTCGCCTGGCTCCTAAAGAGCAACAGCCTGCTTTAACGGGCAAGGACAAAGAGTAGTGGCGATGGCACTAATAAAGGATGAGTTGGCGGACACGGGATTCTTCCTGATGCGCACGCCTGCGCTGCCGTGGGAGGTGCTGCTGAACTGGTGTGCAGATCTGGCCCGGCCGGCTGGGGCAGCGCTGTTGCGAGCGCGCTTACGCGAAATTGTCGAGCGCCCACAAGTGCGTGAGGCAATCGAGCTGGCTTCCCCTGGATTCTCTCGACGCATGGCCCCCTGGTTGAACGGGTGCGAGAACAAGGATGCTCTCGCAATCGAGCGGGTAGCTGTGCGCTACCTGCAGCGTTTGGCCAGCCGCGCGACGCCGTTCGGCCTATTCGCCGGCTGGGCCTCGGGTCCGATCGGTGACGTCACCCGTCTCACGGTCGCACCCCGGGCTGATCATCGTCGCCACATCCGTCTAGATGCCGGTTACCTGCAAGAAGTGTCACGATCATTGGCAAAAGACGCTTGCGTCCGGCGCCACCTGCACTATCGCGCAGAGCAGACCCTATACCAGGCCGGCGACCGGTTACGCTACCACGAGATGCGCCTCTGCACTCCGCAGCCGACCTATCACTTGGTGGAAGTAAAGGACAGTCACTACTTACGATGGGTGCTGGCGGCAGCTGCAGGGGAGGATGGCGCCACTTTGAGCGCGATCGCCGAGCAGTTGACGGTGCCATTGCCGGACCTTGAGGAAGCCGACGGGCTCGCATTTCTAGAGGAACTGATCGACGTAGGTCTGCTTCGCCCCGTGTTGCCTCCTTTTGCGACAGGCCCCGAGCCGGGCAGGGCGACTGTGGCATGGCTGCGCAATGTGGCTACCAGTCATTCGCCCCCCTCTGTCCTCAGCACAATATTCGCTGCGACGGACCAGATAGCGTGCCCTGGGGAGTACCCCGAACCGGAGTCGACGGCCCTGCTGCAAGCACTTGCCGAAAGCGATTGCGCCGGACACAAGTTCTATGTCGATCTGGAGAAGCCCGCGGCGTCGCTCTCCTTGAGCCAGCACATGGCCAACGAGATAGCCCGCGGGGCAGAGCTACTGTGCAAGCTGGCAGCGCAGCGCGAGCCAGACGTGCTGGACGAATTCGCGCGGCGCTTTGAGAGCCGCTTCGGCCAGCGTGAAGTGCCCCTATTGCAAGCGTTGGACGAAGAAGACGGCATCGGCTTCGAAGCGAATTCATACATTGGCGCAAGTCCCTCATCCTTGCTGGACGGTTTGCCATCCACTCGCGAGCCTACCAAGCGCGTATGGCATGGCGGCGATCAACGTCTGCTGCAGCGTCTTGCGCAAGCGCTCATGCATCAATCGGCACAGGTTGAGCTTGACCACGTTGATATTGAGGCGCTTGTCGAAGATACACCGTGGACTGCTCCCCATGGCAGCACGGCAATTGTCTCGATTGCCGCGGCAGATGCGCCAGCGATGGCCCGGGGCGACTACCAGATCTACCTTCAGAAGGTGATTGGCGGCTCAAGCGCCACCCTGCTGGGCCGCTTTTGCCATGCGTCACCGGAACTCACTGCGCTGGTGCGTGGCGCCCTTCGGCAGGAGGAGGCCAGCGACCCGGATGCGATTCATGCGGAAATCGCCTATTTGCCGCCGGGCAAGGCTGCCAATGTGGTCTGTCGGCCAATACTGCGCGCCTACGAAATTTCGCTATGCGCGTCATCCGGGGCTCCGCCTTCGCAACAAATCGCCGTCAGTGACCTGCTTGTGTCCCTGTGCGAGGGCAAGGTGGTTCTACGCTCCGCCGCAATGGAGCGCCGCGTCGTGCCACATTTGGGATGCGCACACGCCCACCAGCGCGGAGGTCCCATACTGTATCGCTTCCTCGCCAGCCTGGCCGCCGGCGGGCATGCCGCCGAGTCCAGATTCTCTTGGGGGACATTGTCCAGCGCCCCCTTTCTTCCGCGGCTGGTGTCCGGTCGGTTCGTATTGTCGCTTGCGCGCTGGCAGCTCAGTGGCAAAGAACTGGCGGCGATCCACTTGCTTTCCGAGCACGATCGGATGACAGCGATCGAGGCGCTAAGGGAGAAGCATCGGCTGCCTCGATTCGTGTGGCTTCCGGAAAACGACAAGACGCTGTTAGTCGACTTCGACAATGCGCTGTCAGTCGACAGCTTCCTGGCCACGGCCAGGCGACGCATCTCGGTCGCCGTAACCGAAGTCTTCCCGTTGCCCGATCAGCTGTTGGCGAACGGCGAGGAAGGCAGCTTTCATCATGAACTGGTCGTGCCATTGGTTCGCGCTCGCCGCGTCCGTGAAACATTGCGGCCAGCCCGCGCCATGCCGTCCGGCCAAGACAGCAGGCCGGGAGAAGACTGGCTCTATTTTCGTCTGTACGCCGGCCCGTCCACACTAGACCGCTTGTTGACCGAGTGCGTGGGCCCCTTGGCCGCAGCGCTGCGGGCAGAAGGGGTCATCGATACCTGGTTCTTCATACGCTACGCGGATCCGGAATGGCATTTACGATGGCGCATGCATGGCGACGCATCGATCCTATGGCGGCACGTGGTGCCCCGGGTATTCTCTGCATTGGCGCCGTGGCGCAACAGCCTTTACAAGCACGCCATAGACACATACGCGCCCGAGATGGAGCGCTACGGCGGCTTTCAAGCGATGGAGCTTGCGCATGCAATCTTCGAAAGCGACAGCGTGGCTGCAATTTCGATTATTGCCCGGTATCGCGCAGACAATGAAGCGAGATGGCGTGCCGCCTTGCTCGGCATGCACACCTTGCTCGATGATTTTTGTCTGGGCATGGATGAGCGCCGACGGGTCATGACCGCCTGCCGAAGTCTCCTTCTGAAAGGCCGCGCGCACCAAGAGACATTGGTGGCTCTGGCAGCCAAATACCGCGAAGTGAAGAGTGTCGTGGGAAGCTTGCTCTCCACGCAAACGCATGACTGCGGCGAAGCCGATCTCGCCATCCGGACCCGCTCCGCGAGCATCGCACCCACAATCAACAAACTAGTTGCCCTGGATGCTGATGGGCTGCTTGGATGTAGCCGCGTAGCGCTTGTCCAGAGCTATCTGCACATGTGGGCAAACCGAATTTTTCGGGATTGTGCGAACACCTATGAGCTGGCCCTGTACGACCTGCTCGCGCGACACTATGCGGGCGAGATGGCACGGCGCCAGGCTGGCGACAACTGACGCGTCACGTGTAGCGGTGGAACTGAATCGCCTTGAAAAAACAGGCTCATCTGATAAGCTTTTAACGGCGGCAAATCGCACTTTGCTAGTCAACCAAGCGGAGTGTCACACATGGCTTTTAGAGCGAAGCGCGTAAGGATCCAAATTCCTTGTGGAATCTCCGGCTCGATTCTAAACCCCGGCGACCCGCTTGATATCGCCGCGGGCTGTGATGCAGGGTGCAGCGACTCACCGCAATCTGCTGTCTGCCCGCCGCCTCCCCCGATTCGTCCGCAAGGCGCTCCGCCCTGTGGGATGCCGAGCAATTTCTTCGGACTCAATCCATGGGATGAGGTCATCAACCCGACCGAGCAGGCGCTTCTGTCGCCCGAAGATCTTCCCTTGTTCAAGGAAGAGCTTGAATTAAAGATGAAGTTGCTGGAGCTTGCGGATGACGCCACCACTTTGGCGAAGAAACGAGTCCAATCAAAATTGGCAGACGTTGAGCGCGTCGAAAAGGAACTGAAAAAGAAGGGCAAGAACAACTAACGGTGCGGATCGGCGAAAGCAGAGAGATATGGACGGTCGCCTGCTTGAAACTTCCATATTTCGATCGAATCCGGACTACCGGTTGGTGCTGGTCGATCGGCTCAGCGAGCAAGAGCGACGCCAACTTCAGGAAGCCGATTGCTCGGAAGACCTGTATGGCGCTCTCGTGCCGCAAGGTGGCAGCGCGCAAGGCTGGCGCGCAGTATCTTGTGAAACTGCTCTGCTCTTCGTGGCGCTTGTCGAAGCCGGTCCGCTACCACGCTATGTGCTGCGTCGCCTCGGTCACGACCTTGAGTCCACCATAAAGAGGCTTCTGCTGGATGGAGTCCTGCAGATATTGCTCAACGATGATTTCATCAGTGGTCCGCAGGTGGCGGGACTTTCCGGATCGCTGCCTGGTTGGTCGAGCCGCGGTTGCAACTTCGATCTTTCCGTGTCCGCGCTTCGGTATGGCCAGGAGTTGAACTGCCTTCCCGAAACCGAACTTGCGCATCGCTTGTACTCCTATGGCCGGAAGCCGGTGTCTCCCAAACTTCAACGGCGTCTCACTGGTCCTGCGGCAGTAGCCCGCTTCCTCGGAATCGCTGAGGACGGTATCCTGGTTCGCTCGCTCCATCGTCATTGGACGCATGTGCCGGTATCGCAAGGTGCTCGGGAATTCTGGTGGCAGTGGCTTTCCACATCCGAGCCGCCGCGCGGGACCGCACAGAGGGCCAGCTTCAAGCTCTATTTGAGTCCTGTTGTAAATGACATGCCTGAAGCGTTGGAGACTCTCATCGGCGCACTGGCTCATGCACATGGGGTCACGGGATTCAAGGTTGGCGTCGGACTTTGGGGGATTTCCCGGCCGGACAAGACCTTAGTCTATTTCACTCATTTAGATGATCTCTATCAATTTGCCGACCTTCTTCGGACGAGACTTGCCGGCTGCGCGCCGCACGGTGTTCCATTTAGCGCCGCGGCTTCGGAGAACGGTCTCCTCTCCTGGGGAGCCGATCCGCCGCGTGGCGCCGTCAAAGGCGAGCGAACGACAAGCTGGCGAATGTGGGTGACTTGGCGCCTTGCCGAATATCTTGTCTCAGCCAGAACCGCCGCGCTGAACACGATGGAGCCTTGGCAATATGCGCTCGAACGTCTGAGCTTGGCGGAGATCGATACCGACACATGGATTCCGTCCGACGGGATGTGGCCGGCGGCATTGGAAAGGGCATGAACGCGACCACAACGCTTCTTCTCCCAGAGGATGTGATTGTGGCGCCGGTCGCCAACCTTCCTTCATATCTTCGACGTGGCGTTGCACATGAGCCCGACGACTTCATTGTGACGCGAGCCGCCGCCGGGGCTGAATCCTTTGTTGTCGATGAAGACACCGCAGCGCTATTAGCGCACTTCCGTTCTCCGACGACTGTGGTGGATGCCATCGCCAACTTCTGTGCAAGGAACGAATTGGATCCGATGCGCACGCTGGAAGATGCGTTCGCCGTGCTAGCGGACCTGGTTGCCGCAATGATGCTCGTCCCCGCTGAAGCGCATTTAGCGCTGCCCATTCGGCGCATTCACATCGAATGGCAGACCTATCGTTACTACGAAATCTACAGAAGACTGTTCAGCGAGGAGGACTGCCAATCGATCGTTTCCCTGCACAATGAATACAGCATGGTGGCAAGCAGAATAAATTATCAGTCGGGTGATCCCGTCAGAGACTGCCACCTGTTTTGGATCCCGAGAAGCGCAAGCACTGAATGGATTTTTTCTCGGCTATGGGCGGCAGCACAGCGCTTCAACGAGGCATATCAATTCGAGCTACTGCCAGAAATGGGGATGGCGCAGCTCACTCGTTATACACCAGGGCAGCAGTACAACTGGCATATGGATCTCGGCGCCAAGGATGCGAGCGTTCGCAAGATCTCGATGGTTCTGCAACTTAGTGCAAACAAAGACATGAAGGGCGGTGGCACCGAGATATTTTACGGTGATGCGATCGACAACCAGTTGCATGCCGACATAGGAGATGTCGTCGTGTTTCCGTCATTCGTCATGCATCGAGCAGCGATGATTACCAGCGGTGTTCGCTGGACGCTCGTTATCTGGCTGACTGGCCCGGGGCCTCTCCGGTAGCCAACGATGGCGCCCGCTTCGACCAATGCTCGCTGTCAAAGAATGGCATACAGGCGAACTCCGGTGCGGCTAGATCCGCAACGAGCAGCGCAATGCCGAGGTCGCCATGGAAGAGACTATTCAGCCGATTCGATGTCAAGCCGGGACTCGCGGCGGCACGTTCCGCCATTACCCTGGCGCGAGCCAGCCACACCGATTCCCCAGTAGACCCATGGAGCCGCAACAACGCATAGGCTCGTCCGGCCAATCCACAGCACAAATCGCCTGGGGCATCGGACGATCCATCGTAGGAATGCCAGGCAGCCATGCGGGCAAGACGCTCAAATTGGAAGTCGGAGCCGAGCAGTTCATACGCCGTCGTCCAAAGATGGACGTACCCTGCGGCACCATTACACCAACTGGCTGAGAGTACTCCAGTAGTGGCCGTATGTTGGATCTTTCGTGGCCACAGCATGCTGCGGCCTGAAGGTTGTCCGAGCGCCGCAAGTTGCTGCAGTCGTTCGACCAGGCGCGGCGGCACGGCTGCGCCGGACGCCTCACACCATCGCATGGTGGCAAAAAGGTACCCACACCATCCATGAGCCGCGCCCAACGTCGCCTGCGACACTCGCTCCAACGGAGGGTAAGCATCCAGTTGTACCCAGATGCCATGCAGCAGTCTCTGCCCCAATGCGAGTAAAGCATCGCACTCGAAATGTTGGGGCGCTATGTCCAAAAGCATCGCACAACCAATCAACAATCCCGACCGACCAAACGCAACGTCGAGCTGATCGCATAGTGCGCAAGCGGCGGCGTAAGCTTCCAGCGCGTGCTGCTGTGCGACATCATCGCCGCGCGCATGAGCAATGAGGGCCTGCACGCAATGAATGCCGCAGGCGTGATGGAACAAGGAGCTCTGCCCGAGGACTTCCGGGACAATGCCACGTTCGGCATTCCAAAAGGTAGCGTCGCTCGAGATTGCGGACGCCGCGCGGGTCAGCCACTGGTCGGCGGCGGCGAGTAAGGTCTCGTCGTCCCTGCTACGCGCGATTCTGAGCAAGAAATAGGCGATCCCAGCGGCGCCATAAGTGATCGATCCCGTGGGCGCTTCCAACCCGTCGCGGTACAAGCGCTCTGGTACGCGGAGACGGCTTAGCACATTGTCCAGCACTAGCTGAGACTGCACGTCCGTGCTGTGGCTGACGGAATATGTCGCCCCTACGAGCTGTCTTCGCGGCGAAGCCTGCAGGAACGATTGCAGCATTTCGTCTAAGGACGAGAAACGGTCGGCCGGGTCTTTTTCCAACGCACGGTTGAGGCAGCCTTCCAGGCAGAAGAACCTGTCGGCGCGGTGATGAGAGAAAGGCTGTGGTGGCTCGTTGACCACCTGGCTTAGCATGGCATCTTGCTGCAGCGAAAATGAATGCGTGTGGGCGCCGGTAAAAAGAAAGTAAAGCAATGCTCCAATCGAGTATTGCTCCGAGGCGAGGGAGGCAAGCGGAACCTCTACCGATGCAAGATTCGCGCGGGCGATTTCAGGTGCAAGGAATAGATCGATACCACCGTGCAAGCCCATTGTGCCGGCGGCCGGCATGACCGCAAGGCCAAAATCGAGGACAGTAATCTTGTCGCTTTCGTCAACAACGATATTGCGAGGGTGAACGTCGCCATGCAATACGCCTTGTGAATGAAGTTGCGCATACGATCGAAGGACGTGCTCGGCAAGCTTCAGTAGTGTGTCGCTGCGTTCCGGTTCAGGTAATGCATGGGCCTCCGCCACAGCACGGTACAAATCTACCCCAGAATGCCATGTCGTCACGATGAACGAGCGCCCATCAAGTCGGCCGGCCGCCAGCAGGCGAGGGCTAACCTTCCCATCCAGGCATGACAGGACATTGGCTTCATTATGAATGGTGGCGGTGGTAGTCCGCCTGATGTTGGCTCCCACGATCTTGAGCGCAACAGCAGTTCCGTCAGCGGAACGTCCACGGTAGACCTCGGTGTCATCAAGAAGATGGATGGCCTCGAGAATCTCGACGTCTCCTACAAATTCACCGACGGACAATGACGATGCAATGGGCTGAGCCAGAATCGACTCGGCCGGTACTAGCACCCTTGCGGCGACCAACTCGCTCAGCATAGCGAACGCGGCGACAAGCGTGCGCATCGGATCCAGTTCGTTGGCATGACAATAGGCCAGGATTGCATCCACGACCGTCGACGGCGAACGGAAGTGCGTCAATAGCGCAGCAGTCTGTGCATCGACGATGATTGATCCCGAGCGGGTACGCGCGCGCGTCACATAGAAGTCGCCAGAATCATTGGAAACACGACGCCCCAACTCTGAGGGAAGATTAGCGACTGGAGCTAACGCTACATCTTCGGGGAGAAGGAGTCTGGTGGTCGCGTTCATTGCCTGGCCTCCGAGCTTTCCGCATGTGGTCCGCGCCCGCAGAGAGACTTGGTTCGCAGCATCCACGTATATTAGACTGCCATCAAAGGCAGCTCCGATTCTTCTGTAGAAGCAGCCATCCCGCTCGCTGCCATTCCATCACCACCCCGTCCGACGGCCGCCTGGTCAGCCGGCCGCGGCACCAGATCGCTTCGAAGTTTGCGGTAGCGGTAAGTTGCCGATTCAAAATAATTGAATTGACTTGGTACGGCGGAAGAAGCCTAGCCGGTGGCTCAGGAAGGCCGACATCGGCGGTGCCGCCTGCCGTCGGCAGTCGACGCACAGGTGTTCAGCTCCGAATCCCCAATGAATAGTTTCATGGCTCGCATGGCCAGCACGAACCTTCGCGCAGGAGAGGCTGAAGCGAGAACTGTGTTTCGATCAACGAGCCTGGGTTTAGCGGCAGTTCGTCCCGCTACAGCGTATGCCCGCCCCCGCTAACCCAGGCGCTGAAGCTCAGGACTTTCTCGTCAGGCTGCACTTCATCGATCCCATGTCCACCCGGTAATTCTGCATCACTTCGGACAGGCGCTCATGTAACTGTCTGGCATCCAGATCAAGCCTGATATGTGCTGGCGCTTCCATCTCAGTCATATGCTGCCCGGGCTTTGTCTCGGGGTACATCGGAGGCGAACCTTCGGGATAAGCAACCATGGAAACGATGTTCCCGCTGCTGTCATGAATAACCGTCAATCGCATGGAAATCCCCTAAGCCGTTGTCACGGTCAGATACAAAGAAACATAGTCAATGGTCTCCTGTCCGTCGTTGGCGAACGTGGCATACGCGTTTGTTTCCACAAAGCTGATGTCCCCTGTGCCGCTAATGACGTTCTCGATCGACATGTCGCTGATCCAAGCCGCATACCTAGCTCTGCGGTTGCCACCAGGGTGAGCCGTCACATTAATCGTGGAACCCTTGAATACATCGCTGGGGCCCCAGACCACGTTACACGCGGCGCCGGGAGCCAAGCCTCCGGCAGGCGTAACGTAGTAGGGTCCGAAATGGTTGATCGTCGCCATATTTGGATTTCTCCTTCTTTCAACGTGAATGACCATCGACTCACAGCGAAGGGTAGCGCCTGCCGAGCTTCAATAGAGGTACCAACCAACGGTTGATGAGGCCCTTTCCAGACGGAACCAATTCTGGCTTGGCGGCCCGGGGGGCAGGCGCCAGGGGCATGTGGATGCAATAGACGTGAGCGGTTGGGCGCTTTGGCGTGAATTGCGTCCCAGTCGTAGAGCTCGACTTACCTCCGGGGACGGTACGCAATACCGCAAGCGCGGTAGATGCCGTCTCCTGGGCTGGCCTAAGACCTGACCTGTAGATATGCATGACGTCATCGCAGGCGCCCCCTCGCATTGCCTCATTTTGTTGCGCGGAAGGCCGACCGCGGACTGTCCGGCAATGCATGGATCGTAGAAGATCGCCTTCAATGAGCAATTGCATGAAACTTAATACTGACCTGCACTGAATTTGCAGCAGTCGTGCATGGATCCATGCACGGCAGTGCTTCCTTTCCAATTACGCTGCATTGGCACAAGCCGCCGGACTCGACCCCGAGGCGATGCTGCGCGAAGTCGGAATCGATCCGGCCCTCCTCAAGAATCCGGACGTCAAGGTATCTTCCGAGGCCGTCTGCCTGCTGCTGGAGCACTCGGCCCAGCGATCGGGCTGGGAGGATTTCGGCATACGGCTGGCCGAATCCAGGCCGTTTCTCGTGCTGGGGCCGCTGGCTTTTCTGGTGCGGGAACAGCGCAACGTGCGTGCGTCGTTGCAGGTGCTCTCCAACTACATCCATTTGCACAGCGAAGCCCTTCAGCTCTGGCTGGAAGAGGACGCACTGCAGGCGTGCTTGTGTTTTGAGTACCTGGGGCGCAGATCGCCTGCGCGCCAAGCGCTGGATCAGTCGATCACCATGGGGTATCGTTTTCTCAAACAAGCGCTGCCCGAAAGTTGGGTGCCTATTCGCGTGTGCTTCATGCATGAGGCTCCTCAGGATCTGCGGGCTATCCGGCGCGTGTTCACGACCAAGACAAGCTTCAAGGATGCGATCAACGGCATAGTCCTCAAGCGTGCGGATCTGGAACTTCCTCTGTCAACCAGTTCCCACCTCGAGCGCTATGCCCATGACTACGTGCAATCATTGAGCGCGGACATTCCGTTATCAACCACGGCCCAAGTGCGCCGCCTGATCCTGACGGCGTTGGGAACTGGCCATTGTTCCCAGAGCCTCATTGCCGCGCAGTTAGGCATCAATGTGAGAACCATCCGCCGGCACCTGGATAGCGAGGCCACTTCGTTCAATACCCTGATGCGCGAAGTCCGGCGCGAACTCGCTCAGCGCTACCTGGCTGGCCCGCCGCGCTCGCGCAACGAACTGGCAATGCTGCTGGGCTTCAGCGCTCCCCAGTCTTTCACGCGCTGGTTCCGCGACGGGTTCGGGGTGCCTGTTGCGGGCTGGATGCAGAACGATGCTGATTTTGGGTATTTGTCGAGCGGAAAGTTACAGCATTGCCGGGGCTGGTCCGGGTACATAGCCTGCACCGCTCCGCTACGCCAACAAACCCGCGCAGATGGAAGCGCGCACGCGCTGATCGCTGAACTCAAGAGCTTTTGAGAATGTCAACACCCGGGATGGAGTCCGCTGCAGCGCTTTCAGCAGCCATTTGCTCCTGGATGCGCCATATGTCCTGTTCATAGCTGCGCGCTGCGATCAGAAAGCCCAGCGCCGCCAGCAGTGAGAAAGCGGGCATGACCGCCATCGCGGTGGGCAGAGACAAGGCGTCGGACAGGAGAGCGCGCCAAAACGGGGGCTGACGTCCGGACCGCTACTGAGAGGCCAATGAGGTACCTGCAATGCACGCATCATCGATAGCGCGATGCGATGGTCGAGCCCACGTCTGTGAAGGCGCTGCTGGTGAATGGCGTTCTGTTCGCTGGGCTGCCGCAACCGCTTAGCGCGTGCGCTGCGCTTCAAGCAGGGCGGGGTTCGGCTTCGCGGGCTGCCCGACGTGCTGAGGGCGAGGGCCGTAGTTCCGGGGTGCGGGAGGAGCTGCGGTCTGCGCGGCGAGCTGTGCCGCTCTTGCGGCCTGGCGGGCACCCTCAATAACGGTAAAATCCGGGCCCGCAATGGCCGTTCCGGCAATGAGTGCGGTGATCAGGACTAAGACGGTATGCTGGATACTGGCATTCATGGCGGCGATCCTCATGGAGCTGTCGGGTTGGGCTTGCCCACCCCGTCCACGAATCGCGGCACGCCGGCAGGTACGAATGCACTGTACGCAATGACCGTGAACGTATGGATAAGGTATCGCCCCAAAAAGAGGCTAGGGGATTGCCTTATTCGGTGGGCGGGCTCCGCCCTATTGGCTCTCGATCTACTGAATGGCGAAGCGCATCAGCTCCTTGCCGTTCGGGATATCCAGCTTCTCTTTGATGTTGGCCCGGTGTGCGTCGATGGTCTTGATGCTCCGATTCAGTTTCTCGGCGATTTCCCGGGTGCTGAAGCCGAGTCCGATCAGGTGCAGGACTTCGAATTCCCGCTCCGACAGCCGCGAGATCAGACCCGTCGGCATCTTCCTGGAAGCCGTCAGAGTCCGCGCCAGCTTTTCATGCATTGAGGCACTCAGGTAGATATTGCCTGCCAGCACCTCGCGGATAGCACTCACAACATGCTCTGTGGCCTCGCCAGGGCCACCAGCTGCATCGTGCCGCTTACGCCGCCTACAGACTGCTGGGGAAGGACGTGCTTCTCGCCAAGATAGCCCTGCACGCGAGCCCGCTGATAGCTGGCTCGCGTGGTGAGGCCTCGCGTCCCCTGGATCTTGTTCTGCTTCTCAAGCTTGGCCGCAAGATTGACCGTGTCGCCAATCACCGTGTACTCAAGACGGCTGTCATGCCCGAGTATGCCGAACAGCACCGGCCCGCTTGCCATCCCGGCGCCAACGTCAGGTGCAGGCTGACCGCTGGACTGCCTCCGAATCCGCCATTGGTCAACCGCTTCCAGGATGGCATCGATGGCACGCAAGGCACTTGCTGCATGGCAATCGTCGGCAGTGACGGCGCCAAAGCTGGCAAGGATGCCGTCGCCCATGAATTTGTCTATGCTGCCGCCATGCGCTTTGACAATCGGCACAACCAGGCTTTGGTATTCGCCCAGTAATTGGATCAGTGCGGAGGGCTGCAGCATGGCAGACGCCTGAGTGAAGCCGCGCATGTCGAGGAACACGACCGACGCCTCGCGCAGCTCGGCGTGGCCGACCATGACGCTTGCTTCGGAGTCGGTGATGCGATGGGCCACGGAATCGTCAAAGAATAGCGACAGGTCCGCGACCGCCAGTTGGCCCTTGACGGCCTTGACCACAAAGCCGCGCGCCCTGGCCAGGGCCAATGCCAGCGTGGCGCTGACGATCAGGATGGAAAGCAGCTTGTCGAACTCCGCTCCGTAGTGGATCTGGGTCGAGCGCAATGCGGTGACATAGTCCCAGGTGACAGGGTTGCCGCTCGCGTGTGTCAGCGCGTAGTGCAGCAACAGCAGCCAGCCCAAGGTCGCTGTGAGGCCCGACAGCGCCACCCAGAGCGGCTCGAAGCGCAAGGCACGCAAGGCGATTAAGCCGAAGATATAGGCGAATTCGGTGGTTTTCAGGTACATCTGGGCTGGCTGCTCGTACTGCAGGTGGTAGGCCCAGATGACGAAGATCAGGACTGCCATTTCGGCCACCACGCTCAGTCCCACCATCCAGTTGACCAGTTGCCGGGTCATGGCAAGGTAGAGCCGGACCAACGCCAGCACCGCGAACAGCGAGACGCCGAGCGGTACCGCGCGTACGGGCGCGTCGGGTGAAAAGCCCGGGGGCGTTCCGAGATAAAGGACCGCGAACAGGAGCAGCACCAGCAGTTGCAGTGAGGTCACCAGCAACTCGCTCAGATACTGTTCACGCTCCAGCTCCCGCCGTACTCGTGGCGGCAACTGCATGCCCTGGCCCAACGCAGCGAGCTTCGCTGCTAGCCCCGCAGCGATTTTCCGTGCCATGCTTGCCGCAATACGTTCCGACTTCTGCCGGTGCGGTGCCGTCAGTGTCTGTTCTTCCTGTTTCATCGCGCTGTCCCGCAGCCACCGTTCAGGGTGCGGCAGACCTGAGGCTGCCACCCGCGATCCGGGCGCAGGTGCCGGCGGGCAGCATCAGCCATTCATCGCCGGCGGCGTCGTGGCGGGCGCGGCCCGCGCAAGCGTGCAACGCGGTGCCGCAGTCGTTCCTGCCTGCCCTGGCTACGCCGAAGCACCGTTCACGGTCCAGGGCAAAGTGTGCCGGGGAACTGGCCAGCAGATGCGTGTTCTGCTTGATCGCAAGCCCGACGGCAGCGAGCGCGGTCGCGATCACCAGCGCGTTCCCGATACGGTGGCTCATGCTTACTCCTTCAGATTGTCAGCAGTGCAACACGGCTGGTCGTGCTAGTCTGGCCTAGGATTGCGGGGCGCCCGGGGTCGCAGCGGCTGGCCAAGCCGACGCTGAATCCATTGCGCGAGCGCGATGGTGACGCACATCGTGCCGAATGCGACCCATGCATACGGCCACAGCAGGGGCATGCCGACCAGCAGCAGTCCATCGTTGCCGCCCGGAATCAGCATGCCACCCCAGCCCATGAAGGCACCGCCTGCGAAGCACCGGAGACACTGCGCACTGGAAGTCGCGGGACCTTCGCGGCGGCCAGCGCTCATCCCGCCGAGGATGGCACCAGCGAGCAGCCCCAGCGACAGCAATGCCCGTGCCGGCAGCATGGCAGCGCTGCCACGTGCCAGTTCGGCCAGCACCTCGGTGTATGACCACGCGCCTGCCAGCAACAGGAGCAGCAAGAAGGTGACACCGATCACCGTGGTGGCATGGTGCGGTGACCAGATCCGGGCGCCAACGCGTGCATGCCACGTTTGCTCCAAGGGTGCAGGAGCGCCATGGCGTCGCGCCCGCTGCCACAGACGGAGCAGGCGCCATCCGACGAACAGAAGGAA
Source organism: Cupriavidus sp. L7L (assembly GCF_004353535.1). NCBI lineage: Bacteria > Pseudomonadati > Pseudomonadota > Betaproteobacteria > Burkholderiales > Burkholderiaceae > Cupriavidus > Cupriavidus sp. L7L. The sequence continues at coordinate 43,877 of NZ_SMNY01000027.1, read as the reverse complement.
AAGCACTGTCAGCAGCGGCGCAGCACCCCATACCGGCGAGGTGGCTGCGAGCGCCGGGCGCTCGGCTTGCGGCCACAGCGCAAGCAGCCCCACGCAGCCTGCGTAATATCCGAGGGGTGTGGCAGCGTACGCCCATTGCCCGCTGCCCAGCCGGGCGATGGCGCCGAATACGCATGCGCCATTGATGAAGGCGCCCAGCCCGAGCAGGGCACCTCCCAGGACGGTCAGGCCATCGACCGGATAGCCGGACGGCATGGCCGGAAGCAGATGCAACCGCTGCGCGATCAGCAGTCCGCCACACACGTACAGCGACGCTTCTGCCATGGCACGGAGGCGCGAGCAACTGCGCGATGACGTGATCTCGCTGACCGCGGCGACCGCACAGGTTGCGCCGCGCTGGATGGCGAATCCCATCACGGCGGCGCAAAGCAGGGCGGCGGCAAAGGACAGACTCAGCAGCATGAGTTTCATGGGCGCATCATCCTCGGGCATGCGCAGGTAGCCGTCCCCACACCTGTTCACATAGTATGCGGGTCCATCTTCATTTCGACCGGGAAGAGATCGGACGACAGCAAGACTGCGGGGCTGCCGCCTTCATTCTTCCACCAGTGGGAAGTCCCGTTCCTCTCCGCGGTCACGTCGCCGGCGCGGTGTACGATCGGAACCGCGCAGTTGCTCGCATACTCCACGATCTCGCCGGCGACGATATAGATGATTGCCGGGCGGTTGTTGTGGCTGTGCCATGGCACGATGCCACCGGGCTGCACGTCGAGCTGGCGCAGCCGCAGCAGGCGTCCCGCTACGGCTGCCGGCTCCTTCGAAAGGTCGGTCGAGGCGCGCACTGTATCGGTGACGCCCTTGGGTTCTGTCGCGCCAGGCCGCTGCCCCTGGCCATCCGCGACGCGCTTGTCGGCGGGGCACTGGCCGGCGTAGGCCATCACTGAGACGAGGGACAGGGTGACGGTGACGATCGCGCCGCGCATCACGCGATGCCAGACGGGTACGGCTTGCTTGGTGGTAGTCATGGTCCTAAACTCCGTGGGTTGAGGAATCCGCGCCGACCGCTTCGGTGGCGCTACGTGGTGGATCAAAGAAATTCCTGGTGCAAGTCGACGCTGCACCGTTCACCGATTGCGCTGTAGTTCTGCTGCAACCAGCGCCCGGCCTCGTCCCGGCCCTGATCGCGCAGATAGCAAAGGAAGTCCCAGTCGGCATTGAGCTTGCTGGAGACGCCGAGCGCCATCATGGTCTGGTCCGAGCGGATCGAGTGGATCAGCATCTCCTTCATTTCCCCGCGGTTGACCTTGCCATCCTGGATGAGCCTGGTGACGAAGCTGATGGCGCGCAGTTCGCGGATCAACGAGGAGTTGAAGCTGACCTCGTTGATGCGATTGAGGATCTCCGCGGCAGTCTTCGGCACACCCTTGCGCACGATGGGATTGATATGGACGATCACCACATCCCGCGCGCCACAGTTGTAGATCAACGGGAAAATGGCGGGGTTGCCGACATAGCCGCCGTCCCAGTAGTGTTCGCCGCCAATTTCCACCGCCTGGAACAGGAACGGCAGGCAGGCAGAAGCCAGCACAGCCTTCAGGCTGATGTCGTCGCGCGAGAACACGCGTACCTTGCCGGTCTCGACATTGGTCGCACACAGGTAAAGGTGGATCGGGCAGTGCTGGTTAAGCGCGTCAAAGTCGACATGGCGGGCCAGCACGTCGCGCAGCGGGTTGAAGTTGAGTGGGTTGAACTGGTAGGGCGACAGCACACGCAGCATCATGTCCGTCAGCAGGTACATCGGCGAGTAATCGAGCCCGTAGCCGTTGTGCAGCAAGGTCTCCCATGGCAGCTTGCGGAACGGGTTGCTGGCGCGCGCGGCGTTGGCAACGTCGCGCCAGAAGTCGTGCAGGGCGGTGCGGGCGCGTGGCGGCCCGCCCTGGAGCAGGCCGTACGCGAGCACCGCGGCATTCATCGCGCCGGCGCTGGTGGCGCTGACGCCCTCGATTGCAAGCCGGCCGTCTTCGAGCAGGCGGTCCAGCACGCCCCAGGCAAAGGCACCATGGGCACCCCCGCCTTGCAACGCCAGCGTGATCGGCTTCACGGCTTGGCCGGTTTCTCCGGCATCTCGCATTCCAGGATTGGTCGACATGGCTCGCCCTCAGTGCTGGGTCCAGCCACCATCCATTGCGAGCGCAGTGGCGGTCATCGAGGCTGAATTGTCCGAGGCCAAGAACAGGGCCAGGGCAGCAAGTTCGTCAATCCGCACGAACTCCTTGCGCGCCTGGTGCACCAGCAGGACATCGCGCACGACGTCGGCGGGCGAGATCCGGTGCGCGCGCGCCTGGTCGGCGATCTGCTGTTCCACCAACGGCGTCTTGACATAGCCGGGGCAGATCGTATTGCTGGTAATGCCAAACTCGGCCGTCTCCAGCGCCACAGCCTTGGACAGGCCGATCAGCCCGTGCTTGGCGGCGACATAGGGCGCCTTGAACGGCGAAGCCACCAGGCCATGGGCGGAGGCGATATTGATGATGCGGCCCCAGCGCCTGGCCTTCATGCCGGGCAGGACGGCCTTGATCAAGTGGAACGCCGAGGACAGGTTGATGGCAACGATGGCGTCCCACTTGTCGTCCGGCATCTCTTCGGTCGGGGCAACATGCTGGATGCCCGCGTTATTCACGATGACGTCAACCTTGCCGAACTCGGATGCAGCAAATTCGGCCATTTCGCGAACCTGGCAAGGTTGGCTCATGTCCGCCGGCGAATAGCGCACGCGCACGCCATACTCGCCCTCCAGCCCTGCACGCGTGGCTTCAATTTGCTCGGCATCGCCGAAGCCGTTCAGCAGTACATCGGCGCCATGGGCGGCAAAGGCGCGCGCAATGCCAAGCCCGATACCGCTGCTGGAGCCGGTAACGATGGCTGATTTTCCTTCAAGCATGTTGATCTCCTGTTAGCGTGGGGGCGGCGGGGGTGGCGTAGGGCGCCCGCGGTATCCCGGAAAGGTCATGCGTTGCAATGCGGGTTGCCGATGCACCCGGCGCTTGTGGGCGGTGGGGTGGCAGCCCATCGGGTGGCGATTCGTCTGCCTCGCTGGTGCGTGTAAAGCGCAGGTGGGTGATGTCAGTCGGGAAGAACATGGACAACGTCCATTCCGCCCAGAGGCGCAGCTTGCGCCCGAGCGTCGGCATGCGCATCAGGTACAGCGCACGCCAGGCCAGCCAGGCCGGCAAACCCGAGAAGCTGAAGCCATACACCTGGGCAACGCCCTTCATATGCCCGATGCTGGCCATCGCGCCCTTGCTCTGGTACGAAAACGGTTTGCTTTCACGCTGTTCCAGGTGGCCGGCGAGGTTATGGGCAAGCTGGCGCGCCTGAGCCACGGCGAACTGCGCGGTTGGCAGCGAATCCTCGTCGGTGGCGGCGTTGGCGACCCGTGCGCAATCGCCGATGGCCCACAGTCCGGGCATGCCGCGCACCGACATATCCGGGTTGGTCTCGATGCGTCCGCGCCGGGTGGCTAATGCGAGATTGCGCTCCAGGGTGGCGACCAGCGGATTCGGCTTGGTGCCGACGGTGCAGACCACCGTTGCACCTTCGATCATTTCGCCGTCAGCCAGCACCACCGTGTCGGCTTCGAAGCGGACGGCCCGGGTACCGAGCCTGAGCCGGATGCCGCGCGCGGCCATATGGCGTGCCGCGGCCATGCCAAGCGAGGCGGGCAACTCGGGAAGCAGTTGCCCGGTGTCATGGAGCAGCGTCACCGCCAGCTCTTCGCGCTGCACGCGCGGGTAGAAGCGCCGGATGCTGCAAAGATAATCGGCGAGTTCCCCGGCAACCTCCACGCCCGAAAAGCCCCCGCCCACCACGATGAAATGGCCCAGCCGGCGGCGCAGGACCGGGTCCGACTCCAGTTCCATGCGGGCCAGTTGGCGCAACACGCGGTTGCGGATAAACAGGGCGTCACCCACAAGCTTCAGGGGCAGGGCGTGCTCGGCCATGCCGGGCACCAGGTCGAGATTCGCACGGGTGCCGAAGGCAAACACCAGATGGTCGAAGGGAATCTCGCGCAGGCCCGCCAGGGTCGTGCAGGACAGCTTGCCCTGGGCGTAGTTGACGTCCTGCACGGTGCCCATGATGAACTGGGTCCGCCTGAGCATCTGGCGGATCGGCACAATCACGTGTTCAGGGAAGACCGAGGCACCCACCACCTCGGCGAGCATCGGGTTGAAGGTGGTGTAGCTTTCGTTGCTGACGATCATCAGCCGGTGAGTCGTCGGCAGCAGCTTCTCCAGCGCCTGGGCCAGCGTGGTGCCGGCGAATCCACCACCGATGATGACGATGTTGTTCTCTGCAAGCATGACGGTTCCTTTTGCCCCTGGCATGGCGCCCTGGGCTTTCGAGCTAGTGGCTGCCCTTGCCGCGCAGCGGGAAGCGGTCGATCAGGTGGTCCAGCGACAGCCGGCCGGGGCCGTGCAGCATCGTGACCAGCAGCAGGAGCCCCCAGTACTGGTGGTCCTTCAGGCCGACTTCGCCCAATCCCGAATACGAGATCACCGCGACGATGTTGAAGACGAACAAGGCCAGCGCGGCTGCCCGCGTACCGAGCCCGAGCATAAGCAGCACCGGCAGGCACAGCTCCGCTGCGGTACCAAGATAGGCGGCCAGGGTCGGGTTCAAAAGCGGCACGGCGTATTCGCTTTCGAAGAGCACAAGCGTGCTGGACCAGCTGGCGAGCTTGGTCAGCCCGGACTGGAAGAACACCAGGCCGATCAGTACGCGAATGCCGAGATCGAGCACAGGAGCCAGCATTTCCAGCAGGCGGATCGCCGCCTGCCCAGCGGCGATGATGTGCGAAGGCTTTGCGCCGGCCACATCCAGCGGCGCGGACGACAGAGGGGTGGTGCATTTCATTTGGGCTACCTCGCGAAGCGGTCAAGGACTTGGGGCGCGCTGGTCAGCCGTGACGCGGTTCGTGGCACGGCATTCCGCTGCAGGCTCGGGTGCCGCTCAGGCCGGGTGGGCCGCCTTGGCGGCCGGGCTGAGTTCGCCGCTCTTGCCACCTGGCTTGGCGAACTCGGACATCTGCAGCCGGCCGCCCGCGATTTTTTCGCAAGTGCCCTTGGGCACGAGGATCCAGGCCTCCGCGTCACGATCGACCTTCGCTGTGGCGGCGCAGGAGCTCTTGCTGGTGCCGCAGTCGTTCTTGCCCGCCTTGGCAATGCCCGCGCATTTTTCGTTGTTGCCTGCCGCTGCCATGGCCTGCGAGGTGGCGCCGGCAATGCCAAGCGCCAGCATGCCTGCAACGGCGCCGCGGATGATTTGATCGCTGTTCATGATGCACACTCCGTCTTCGGTTGGGTTCAGGACAGGAGGGGAGGGATACCTGTCTCTGGATGGCAGTATGGAAAGGCGAGCTCACGCTTGTTTCGCTCAAATTTCAAATTTCCATCACGAGTGCGCAGGTGTCGACGGGCCGGGGCATCAGCGAAACCGGCGAATGGCTTGCCATCCATGAAATGCGTTCTAGTGGCTCCCCGGCCGCAAATCGGGCATGCAAGGACGGTCTTGCCGACATCCCACATGTTTCAAGATGAGGTAAAGCCATGTCGCGCCAGGACAAGCCGTTCAGCGTCCTTGAGCTGACCGCGCGGGTCAAGGCGATCTTCCGGCTGGTCGACACCCTGGCCAACCCGCCATCCGATGGCCCCAGGACGGTGCAGGTCAAGGCCTTGCACATCGATATCGACAAGTGAGAAGTAACCGTGCGCGGCGCGCCTATCTTCCTCACTGCCAAGGAATTCCAGCTGCTTCTCTACTTTGCCAGCAACGACCTGCAGCGCCCGGTGCCGGGTAGCGCAGCGACGGGCGGCGCGGGAACGCCGCTTGTGGGCCACGCCATGTGTCGCCGCCTGACGCGTCATGGTCCGATGCGCGGCGCCAGCAGATCAGACATCCCCCCGATGCAGCGTTTCCATCCGCACGCGATCGAGCATGGCGATGCCCACAACACGAATCTGTTCTTGCCACCGTCCCGCTCTTACGTCGCATGACAGCGTAACCGGTTTGCTGCTTGACCAGTTGCTCGATGGGGTGTCGGCTTTAACCATCAGAGCGTGACGCGGCTAGCTTCATCGCTTCTGCATGGATAGCCGATAGCGGGGGACAAATAGGCGCTCAATGGTGCGCCGTGACGGAAATTTGATCTTTAACGGATAAAGGCGTGAGTTCTGTTGCGCACACTACATACCAAGGACAGACAATCAGTCTGTCCGAGTCTAAACCCGTCGTGGACCGTCATGAAAATGTCGAAGTGCGCTTGCGCCGGCCCGGCTCAACCCCTCTTAATGCCTAGGAAACAGGACCTGGACCAACATGAAACCCATCACGATCTCTTCCCTCGCCGCTGCCCTGCTCTTCTCGACGCTCGCTGTCGCGGCACATGCCGCCGACGCCAGCGGTGCGGCCCTTCCCCTGACGCGCGCCGAAGTGCGTGCCGACCTTGAAGCCTGGACACGCGCAGGCCTGGCCGAGTACTGGCACGGCGATAGCGGCCCCGATGTCAACAGCGCGGAATATCAACGGCGATTTGCCGTCTATGAAAGCCTGCGGGCGGCCCAGAGAGAGGCCGCCGCACGCTGATCCGGCAAGAATGACGAGTGCCCACGGCAACTGCGCCACCCGGGGCGATGCCGTTCAGATAACCACTGTCGTTCCCGCGAAGGCAAAAACCCAGTGACTTTAAAAAGACGCTGGATTCCCGCCTGCGCGGGAATGTCATCCCGAATCGTCTACTCAACTGCTTAAGCTGCAGTGCGCAAATCATATTGAACGGAACCGTAACCGCATCGGGTTTCGTCGAATCGGCCGTCAACCAGGTGATCAGCAAGCGATTCGTCAAACGGCAACAGATGGCCTGGCAACTGCAGCGCACTGCTACAGATCCGTACGGCCGTGCTCAATGACCAGCCCCGATCATTCTGAACGGTGGTATCCCTCCATCGCCGATGAAAACGACCACCGCTTTGCCGCTTAATCAGCCCCGGTTTGGCGCGGTCTCAAGCCGAGGCGGTGGCGATCGCCGATCGGCTCGTGGTCGCCGAGCAGGCGCAGCGCCGAACCGCCTGCGACTTGGACGCCGATCTTAGCTTCGGCAACAAGGCCTGAATGGGCCCGGGGCGTCGGTCGCGACGACGCCATGAACGACCGGCGGGTCGGCGACATTGGGGCAGCGTATCGCAACGGCCCTACATTTTTATTAATCAACGGCTTAGTCGAATAGGCCACCGGAAAGGTCATGCTCTAGGGAGGAGCGATCATTGAAGCCGGCTGCAAGCAGCGCATGGGCTGGCCGGCTGTTCCACCAAACTGAGAGCAGGGAGTTCAGCACGCGGAGTATGCGCATGGGGTGGATGGCGCATTGGCGGACCTGCTCGCTGCGGGCTTCGCCATACAGGCACCAGGTACAGAAATGTTCGCAGTTGTTGCTCAGCAGGCGATAGCGGTTCTCGCCCAAGCGCGAGCGTGCCCGCCTGACCACTTGGTCGCTGGTAAAACGCGGCAGCGACTCGGTTCTTACCTCGATGCCGTGGCCGGCGCCGAAGTGTTCTAGGCTCAGCTCTTCCACAGGCCCCGTGTGCAGCCCACGGCAAAGGCCCGCATAGTGCAGCACGCGGCCGTTGCCCACATATATGCCGTGGTGGCTGTAGCCGCGACGCTGCGTGACCAAGTGTGCGCCAAGCGGCGGCTCGCCTGCCGCTTCGCACTGCGCGACCGGCGCCTGCCAGCCTGCCTCGCTACCCTTCATTGCTTGCTCGCCGTCGCCTAGCGCGGCAAGTACCTGCGTGGCAGCGTCGGCGATGCACAGCGCGAGCATGGTTGCATTGGCACTGCGGCTGATCTGTTCTCTCTTCATGATTCATACCCCCGACATCAGATTTGGATGGACAGGAGGGGTAGCTGTCTCTGTGCTGCAGTATGAGAAACAGGGGTCACGCTTGCGTCGCACAAACCTCAAATTTTCTTCACGACGCCCACGGACGGCGGCAACCGCGGCGTGGGCGACTCTAGCGGTTTCGGCGCAGCGGTACTTGCGGGCGGCAAGGGCAACGCTTTCCATCCAGCCAATGCGCGGGGATCAGACGGCGAGCGTGAACCGTTCCGCTGCCGACGAGCAGCTTCCTCGCGAGAGGTGGCCTTGCCCCTTGCGTGGCTGTGTTGCAGTAAGCCTTCGGTAGAATGGCCCTAGCGACTTGAGCTCAGCAATGTCAAGCGCCCGGGCCTCCGTCACCAGTTGCGTGCGTTTGGACACGGAAAGCAATGCTGGTGCCTGCGGGAGACCGTCGGCCAGGCTTCGCAGGGTCTGGATGTGTTTGAGGAAGCTTGCGATTTCGCGTGCGGCGGGGCGCTTAGGCTCGCGCTTGAGCTGGTCCCAACCGGATTGCTCGCCCTGACCGTCAAACAACGCGTCAATCCGAGCGATCTGCGAGTCGTCGAGCGCGTCAGCAATGGCACGATAGATGGCTTCATTGCACCGGCTGCGGGCCTCGGTGGCCATTCGGTGAAGCTGGCTAATGGCGGCAGCTCGCACCGTAGCCGGATCAGCTCTTCGATCAGCACGTTGATAATGTCGGGCAATTCGACCTTGGTGTGCGACGCCTCGGTTGCGAGCGCTTCGCCATTTCAGCGTGTTGGCTTCGACCGGTCGAATGTGGAGATACCCGCGTAGCAACTTCTGATGCCGGGAGCGGCTTGCCTGGTGGGCTCTTGCCGAAGCATGCCCGCAGCCTTGATGAGATCCGCGCATCCTGTCCTTACATCCCCGGCTTTAGTGTGCGCACAACCTCCAGGAGCAAGCCACGCGAGACCATCGCTCGATGCACAGGCCGTCCGCCGCGGTCGGCGCCATGGAGCTGGAACACATGTTTGGCGAGATCGATGCCGAGGATGTCGATTTCCATGATGAACCTCCACGTGTCAGGTTAGGCCGACAGTGTCCCCCGAAGGGAGGCGCCGGGAAAAAATCCTCTGCCATATGTGAGGCGTCACATATTCATGAATTCCGGCCGACCTTCAAGTAAGCACAACTTCGAATCAAGGTCGCCGACCGGTAGGCCATCACTGTGGCGCGCGTCCCCTGCAAACAGGGATGGGGATGGAGGATAGAGCGCCCTCAGGACGCGAGGCCATCCGGGTTCATCGACTGCCAGCGCCACGAATCCACGCACATGCGGTCAAGATCGTGGCGCGCGCGCCAGCCGATCAGTTGCTGCGCCAGGCCCGGATCGGCATAGCAGGCGGCGATGTCGCCGGGCCGGCGCGCCACGATCTGGTAGGGCACCGCTCGCCCGCTGGCGCGCTCGTAGGCTGCCACCACCTCCAGCACGCTATAGCCCCGGCCGGTGCCGAGATTGACCGTCAGGCCCTGACCACGCTCGCGCAGGTAGACCAGCGCCGCCAGGTGGCCGTCGGCCAGGTCACACACATGGATATAGTCGCGCACCCCGGTGCCGTCGATGGTGTGATAGTCGCCGCCAAACACCATCAGCTGTGCGCGCCGGCCGGCCGCCACCTGCGCCACATAGGGCATCAGGTTGTTCGGCACGCCGCCCGGGTCCTCGCCGATCAGGCCGCTTTCGTGCGCGCCGACCGGGTTGAAGTAACGCAGGTAGGCAATGCGCCAGGACGGGTCGGAGCGCTCCAGGTCGCGCAGGATCTGCTCGCCCATCAGCTTGGTCTGGCCATAGGGATTGGTGGCCGAGAGCGGGAAATCCTCCAGGATCGGCACGCTGTGCGGGTTGCCATAGACGGTGGCCGAGGAACTGAACACCAGTTGCCTGACCCCTGCCGCCTGCATGGCCGAGCACAGCGTCAGCAGGCCGTTCAGGTTGTTGTCGTAATAGGCCAGCGGCTGTGCCACCGAAACGCCCACCGCCTTGAGCGCGGCGAAATGAATCGCGCCGGCAATCCGGTGGCTGGCGAACACCTGCTCCAGCAAGGCGCGGTCGCGCACATCGCCCTCGACGAAATGCGGGGTTTTGCCGGTAATGGCCGCAATCCGCTCGACCACCACGCCGTTGCTGTTGCACAGATTGTCGAGCCCGATCACCTGGTAGCCCGCTTCGAGCAGCGCTACCCAGGTATGCGAGGCGATATAACCGGTGGCGCCGGTCAGCAGCAGGGCTTCAGAGATGGCGGGGGGGCTGGTTGGAGCCATGGTTGGAGCCCTGGTTGGACCGATTGAGCCGGCCATTTGCGCGGTGGGCGCGATATCCAGACAACCCCGCGGACAACCCCGCGGACAAGCCCAGGCCAAGCAGCACGCCTGCCAGGTCGATGCCGATATCGAGCCAGCGTGGGTGCCGGCTGATCGCGAATACCTGCAGCCCCTCGCTCAGCAAGGCCAGTCCCAGCAGGGCCAGCACAATGCGCGACGCCCGCCAGGCAAACGGCCGCGCGGCAAGCTGCCAGGCCATCGCGGCGAACAGCACCAGGTGCGCCAGCGACGATAGCGGAAACGGCGCATGCAGGTTGCGCTCGATGCTGTCGCGCCAGGCCCCCGGGATCTGGGTGCCCACCAGCAAGGCGAGCGCGAACAGGAATGGCATGCCCCAGGCCATGCGACGTGTCATGAAAACCCTCCGGCCCGATTCAAGATCTGGCTTGCCGTGTACCGCGGCCCGATCACCGCGTGGTTTGCGCCGGCAGCGACCAGCTGGAGCCGGCCTGCACGCGCAAGTACTCGCTCGTGTCCGCGCGGCACTCCCGGTTTGCTTCGGCGCAGTTGCACGCCATTGGGCACGCCCCCCACCACATTGGCGCGGGCCTGGCCGAGCCGCCTGAGCGCCTCCGCCACCTTGTCCAGCGCAAGCAGCCTGTGCGCGGCCGGCTGATCGGATCGGACAAAGGTATTCACAGGCAGCCCCCCGGATGAAGGGATGCGGCAGGGCGGAAGCGCGCCTCGCTCTCCTCGGCGCGCGCGGGCTCCGGCGTAGCGGCCGGGAACAGCCGCTCGTACTCGTGACGCACCAGCCGGTAGCAGCCGCAGGCACACAGTTCCAGGCCGCCGCGGTCAAGCACCGCGATGCGGCCACGGCTATGCTGGATCAAGCCTAGCTCTGCCAGCCTTCCCACCGCCGCCGTCACCCCTTCGCGCCGCACGCCGAGCCGTTCGGCGATCGACTGCTGGGTGATCGCAAGCGCGTTCGCCCGCCGCCGGTCGGTGGCGAGCAATAGCCAGCGGCACAGTTGCTCGGTGACAGAGTGGTGGCGAATGCAAAAAGCGGTCTGTGCGACGTGCGTAAGCACGGCGTGCAGATAGAGCAAGGAGACGCGCCGGATCGCAGCCGACTGAATGAACGCCTGCCTGAACGTGTCGGCTGGCAGCTGGTAGCCAAGACCCGCGCTGCGGACTTCCACCCGGTATGGCATGGAGCCGCCGCCGGTCAGTACCGGGATCCCGATCAGGCCTTCATGGCCGATCATGGCGACTTCCATGCTCGCGCCGTCTTCCAGTTGGACCAGCATCGAGACCACGGCCGTGGTCGGGAAATAAATATGATGGATGCATTGCCCCACGTCGCTTACCAACTGCCCGGGAAGCATCCGTATCAGCTCAAGGTGAGGCGATATGGCCTGCCACTCCTTGCCCGGCAAGGCGCCCAGCAGGTGATTGACGTGCGAACCCGGCACACCCGAACCCCGATCTTCCATTTTTGCATCCTCCGTGCGGCGCCGTGCGAACGTGCCGGGCCAGTACAGCTACCGCTCTCCGGCACACCGGCGTCGATGCCCGGCTGCTGCATCTCCAGGGCCAGCGTGATGCCCGCCAACCCCGCGCCGATGATGCAGACCGTCGTGTGCAGCACGCTATCCTGCTCAACCCTTCTGGTATCAATAAGCATCCCTTCTCCCTAGTTGCCGGTTTTGGGGGCGAATGCCTTGTCCTGCATCTTCCTATGTGGCTTTCGCCTGTGTGCGCCAATATGCCGCCAACGGCAGCCAGGCGCGCCTCGCAACATGCCAGTTGAGCGCGATGTCTTGCGCCTCACCGCGCCTTTCAACGCCTTGGTATCCGGCATCACTGAACACATCGCTTTCCTCGCCATGCAGCAGTGCATGAGCTTTGGTCCAGACAGATCGGCATTCTGTGAGCGACTCCGCACAGATGGCGTCGCTTGAAAAGTCGCAGCCTTCTTTTATGATTAATTGACTTCGACATCGCGCTCTGGGAATCGCAATTCCCCTGCCGGGGAAAGGCTTGGCCTGGTTCCTGTCTAGCAGCGCCAGTGTCCTATACCAGCGAGCCGATGAAAAACTTGTGCTTGGAGGCGTAATAGCATGACGTCATGGACCCGGCGTGCGTGGCTTCGGGGCATTTTCGCAAGCACCTTCGCTGTCGCGTCTCGCGACATATACGCGCACGTCGGCATCGGTCCGGTCAAGCCACCACTGCCTATTCCCGACATCTGGGTCATCGACGAGGCCGGCCGAAGGCGGCGCCTGCAAAAGGTCCTGTCTGGCGGCGTTTCCGCGGTGCAGACAATCTTCACAGGCTGCAGTTCGGTTTGCCCGCTACAGGGCGCGATATTTGGCGCGGCCCAGGAGGGGATAGCTCAACTGCGTTCACGCTATCCAGTTCAGTTGTTGTCGCTCAGCATCGATCCGCTTTCCGATTCCCCGGCCGCGTTGCGCGCATGGCTCAAGCGATTCGACGCCGGCCCAGCCTGGCATGCCGTGACGTCGCCCGTTGGCGAGGTAGAGCAGATCAGGGCGGCGCTCGCCGGCGGCGCATCGCGCCCGGGCATGGAGAGCCATTCCACGCAAGTTTATTTCTTCAACGAGGCTGCGCAACTGTGCTGGCGCAGCACCCCCTTGCCACGGGCGGAAGAAGTCCTGCGCGTTCTGGCGCATCTGGCCCAAGCTTGACTGCTGTGGTCCCCAGGCAAGACAGCACCAAACCACAACCACCAACTGTCATGACTCCTGCTTCCCAACGCCGGGTATTTCCTTCGCTGTGACCATGAATAGCTCCGTCACTGCGTTTTCTCTCATTCGGCTTTCGTTGAACAACGAGCTACGCCGGGTTCCAGTGAGCCGCACCGTCGGTACGGCGGGCGAATACCTGATCAATGTCCCGTCCAATCCCGGCATCGTCGTCCCCGGCTATTACCTGCTGTTTGCTCTCAACAAGCAGGGCGTGCTGAGCGTCGCAAAGACGTTGCGCGTTCACTGATGATTTCGGCGATGTGCGTACGTCGTTTGTATGCGGCCTTAGGCCTGGCGTTGGTCGCCGCCAGCGCGACGGCGGCTGCGGATGCCAGCCCGGTCGCCGAGCTGGGGCAAGCCATCTTTCAAGGGAATTTGGACGTTGCTGCGCATTTGCGGGGTGATGCCCGCCCGCTGCCAGCAATCGCAAAGCGGTGCGCCAGCTGCCACACGCCATCGAGCGGGGCACCTGCATTTGCCCCGCAGTTGACGGCTGGCTATTTGCTTGGTGCGATTCCCCGTCGAGGAGGGCCAGCCACGCGGTATGACCGGGACGCGTTCTGCAGGGTACTCGCCACCAGTATCGATCCGGCGACAGTGATGCTGGCGAAGTCGATGCCGCAGTACGTGTTGTCGGATGACGAGTGCACGGCGTTGTGGACCTTTCTCCTGACCCAGTAATCGGGCTTGCGCCGAGTGACGCGCAGGCGGTGTTCGTCAAAGCAAGCGCCCGCGTTAGCAACCGGGCTGAAATCAGCCATCAGCCCACGCGTGAGCGTGGGTGTCGCACGCGGGCCTGAGCGCACGACGCGTTTCTGTCTGGCTCCCGGCCAATCCGGCAGCAACCCGCGCTCAAATCGCAGCGGGCGGGTGTCACCCCGCAAATCCGCGGTGAGCGCGGACTCGCCGTGGAAGGCCGCGCGTCTCCATTCGGCGGCCAGCGCCAGACTGAAGGCGGCGAACCAGCCTCGTTTGTGCATATTGCGCAGTCCATCAGCGAATGCGCAGCGTCCTGGCGATGCTCGGCACTCCATTCGCATTCAAGGCAAAAAGCATGTAATAGCCGGGGAGGGCGATGCCGGGATCGGACGGGACATTGATCAGGTATTCGCCCGCCGTACCGACGGTGAAGCTCACCGGGACCCGGCGCTGCTCGTTGTTCACCGAGTGCGTTGCCGATGCCAGGCGAACCAGCGAGAACTTGCTCACGGCGCTACTGGTGGTGACAGCGATAGAAGTACCGAGGCTGGCCTCCGACGGTGCCGAGACAATGGCGGGCCGCGATGCTTCCGAGCCGTCCGCATTCAGCAGGTAGGGCGGCGTCAGGATCTCGACGTTGGGATGGTTGGTCGAGCAGCCGCCGCAAAGGCCGCCGCCGCCGCTCAATACCCGCCCGTCGGGCAACAGCAGGGCCACGCTGTGGTAAGTGCGCGGCGTGGCCATCGGCGCCAGCGGCCGGAACTTCTCGGTGGCGGGATCCCAAAGCTCAGGGGTGAGCACGGCACGGTCATCGGAGAACGGCATCGGGTAGGTCTGGCCGCCGAGCACGACAACCTGGCCGTTTGGAAGTACCACGCTGTTATGGAAAGCCCGTGCATACGCCATTGAGGCGATCTGGCGCACCGTGGCGATGCCACCGTTGATATCGATGAGATTGGCGTTCGCGCTTGCCCAAACATAATCGTAATTCGGCGCGCCTCCTATGGTGAGGATCTTGCCGATGTCATACATGACTGCGTTGCCGTTCATGGCATCGGCGTCCCCGCCGCGCTCGCCGGCCCAGGTAACACTGCCGTTGCCGGCAGTCTCGACCCAGTTCATGCGCCGGCTCGGGCCTGCGTGAAATACACGGCCATTGGACACGGCGAACAGCCAGGCATGGTTATCCGCACGATAAGGGCCGGCAATATCACCGGTGAGGAAGTAGTCGTCCAACACTGCAGCGTTGAACTGCCAGCCAGCACCCGGGAGCCAGGTTTCGGCATCCTTGTTACCCGTGGTGGTACTCCACGACCCACCCAGGGTAAATACGCCGCCATTGGTTAGCGTGACGCTGCTGTTGTATCCGCGGCCACGTGTCATCAGCGGGCCCGCGGACCACGAGGACGTGGCGGGGTCGAAGATGCTAGTCTTTGTTTCGCTGGAACCGCCATTGACCAAGATCCGCCCATCGGGAAGATTCGCAATGCCCGGACAGAACATGTCGTGGCCAGTGTTGCTGACAAGCGTTTCGGTGGAACTTCCGGTGGCAGGGTCAAAAATGGCGGTATAGGTCTGGCCACCGTCGCCGCCGAAATTGAAGCGGTCATAGGAGGACCACACGAGTACCTTGCCGCTGGGAAGGTTGGCCGCCGCGACCGGTACCATCGGAAGCGTCTGTGGCGCCGTCCACTTTGACGGCAGGGTGTTGGCCTGCGGGGGCTGGCTGCCCAGGCCATCGATTGTCCAGGCTTGGCTGGTGGTGCCGTCGCACGGCATCTGCACGACTGCCTGGCCTGCCTGCGGATTCCCGCCCCCCTCTGCGACGAGACATTTGCCGCTATGCGCGGCTACGATCGCGTAGCCCGTGCTCTGCTCACGCAGCGTGAAGCGCTGGTTCGCGCCCGCGTGGCAGGCCCATTGAATCGCCGGAGCGCCCGGGGCAGTGCTGATGCCGAAGATGTCCAGGCATTTTCCGCTGTGCTGGGCGACGGACTCATACTGGGTGCCGTCCAGCCTGAGCGCCCAAATCTGGTT
Organism: Cupriavidus sp. L7L; assembly: GCF_004353535.1. Lineage (NCBI taxonomy): Bacteria > Pseudomonadati > Pseudomonadota > Betaproteobacteria > Burkholderiales > Burkholderiaceae > Cupriavidus > Cupriavidus sp. L7L. The sequence goes on along the minus strand of NZ_SMNY01000027.1, from coordinate 28,154 downwards.
TGCCTGGCCATTGCACGCCCAGACAATCACTGCCGCTGCGTCTTCCTGCGAAATTCCTGTGACATCGGCACACAAGGTGGTTCCACTGAGGCGCAGCGAGCTGAGCGCGGCACCGGGCGATTGCGCCACCGCTGGCCCGGACAGCGCCAAGACCATGCAAACGGGGCCGATGCAGCCAGGCAGCCGTGCCGTCTTGAATCCGGCAAATCGTCGGGGAGAGGGGTTCATGGCAATGAGTGGTGGTGGTTCCTTGCCAGGGCGGCGGCACGGGCCTGGTCAAGCCCGGCCCAGCGCTCTACCGTCGGTGGCCACCAGGCAGCGCCGGCCGGCTTCGGTAAGCGCCTGCACCGCCCACTCGACATAGCGCTGGCGGTGGCCGGTGAAGTCAGGCTCGACAATATGTACGGTTGGCTCAGACGTGGCGCTTCCCGGGGTCTGCAAGACTGCTGGATGCATAAACACTAGCATTGTCCGTTGCGCGCCAAACGCCAATCTGCGTGCCGGCCATGGCGGATATCAACGGATCGTGTGCGCTGCCGCACGATGCCGCGAGCCACCGGCCGGCGGCTGGCCGAAAGCAGCTAGGCGATGGCGATTGCCGGCGATGCGCGTACGGTAAGTTGTGGCTCACGACGAACCACCATGCGGGGTTCCTGAGATGATTCGCTCGGTATTGGTCGTCTGCAACGGCAATATCTGCCGCAGTCCCATGGCAGAAGGGCTGCTGCGCGAGGCCTTGCCCGGGTTGTCCGCGCAGTCGGCTGGTCTCGGCGCCTTGGTTGGCGAGCCGCCGGACCCCATTGCCGTGGGCTTGCTCGCGGAACGAGGTGTCAATATCTCCACGCATCGAGCCCAGCAACTCACCCGTTTGCTCGCGGTTCAGGCTGATCTCATCCTGGTAATGAACAACGACCAGAAGGGCGATGTCCAGTGCCTCTATCCGCAAATATCTGGCAAGGTCTTCCGCCTGGGCGAGGAAAGCAACGTGGATATTCCAGACCCCTATCGCGAACCGCGCCAGGTATTTGAGCAGGCGTTCCAACTGATCCAGCAGGGCATTGGCGCCTGGGTGCGTCGCATCCAGGCGCTCGGCTAAACCGTGTTGCTTGCATCAAGGTATCGCAATGACCCAACGCCCTCCTTATTTCTCCGTAGCGGCGCCGCAGGACGACGAAATCAATCTCGTCCGATACCTGGACGTCCTGACCGCAAACCGCTGGTTGATCCTCGCGATCGCTGCCATGGTGCTTGCGCTCGGTGCCGCCTATGCCTTGTTGGCTCGCCCAGTCTATCAAGCCGACATCCTGATACAAGTCGAAGACAGTCCCAACAATGCGAAGAACTTGCTGGGCGATGTCTCAAACCTGTTCGATGTGAAGGCTGAGGCTGCTGCCGAGATTGAAATCCTGCACTCGCGCATGGTGGTGGACAAGGCGGTGGAAAGCTTGCACCTCTATATCGAGGCGCATCCAAAATACTTCCCCCTGATCGGAAACTGGCTGGCAAGCAGGAATAAACGTCTTTCCGCGCCCGGTCTGCGAGGGTTCGGTGGATACGTGTGGGGTAGTGAGGCGATCCAGGTAGCCATTTTCGACGTACCTGCCGAACTGGAAGGAAAGGCCTTCACCCTGCTGGCGCTTGGCAATGAAAGCTTCCGCATCGAGCAGGGTGATCTCGACAAGCCGATCGAAGGCCGCGTTGGCGAAGCGTTGAAGGTGGAACAATCGGCCGGTGTCATCGAGTTGGAGGTAACGGAGCTTAAAGCCAACCCCGGCGCTGAATTCATTCTCGTGCGCAAGTCCAGACTCAAGACGCTGCAGGAGTTGCAGCGCCATCTCGTTATCGCGGAGCGTGGCAAGCAAAGTGGCGTCATCGGCGCATCGCTGGAGGGCTCCGATCCCAAGCTGACTGCCCGCATCCTTAACGAGATCGGTGAAGAATACGTAGCGCAGAACGTCAAGCGCAAGGCCGCCGAGGCAGAGAAATCGCTCGTGTTCCTGAGCGACTTGCTCCCGCAACTCAAGAGTGAGCTGGAACGCACCGAAGCAAGCTACAACGCCATGCGCAACAAGCGGGGCACTTTCGACCTGAGCGAAGAAGGCAAGGCCTATCTGCAGGAGAGTGCGGCCGTCGAAGCGCGGTTGCAGGAGCTCAAGCAAAAGCGAACCGAACTGGTGAACCGCTTCACGCCGAGCCACCCGGCGATAGTCGTCATCGACCAGCAGATTGCTTCGCTCAGCGCCAAGGTTGGCAGCGTGACCAACCGTATTAAAGCCCTGCCTAACATGGAGCAGGACACTCTGCGCCTGATGCGTGATGTGAAAGTCAACAACGAGTTGTATGTGGGGTTGCTCAATAGTATGCAGCAACTTAGATTGGTGAAGGCTGGCAAGGTGGGCAATGTGCGCCTTGTCGATACAGCGCGCGTGCCGGAAGAATCCGTCAAGCCGAGAAGGGTGATAGTTCTCGCACTGGCTGCAGTACTCGGCGTGACCTTAGGCGTGGTGGCGGCCTTCGTCCGCAATGCACTTCATGGTGGCATCAAGGATCCAAAGGACATCGAGCGGCATACGGGGCTGAATGTCTACGCCACCGTGGTGCTATCGCAAGCGCAGAAGGCAATTGCCGAAGAGTTCCATTCCAGCAAGCGCGGCAACCGCCTCTTGGCCAGTCGCTGTCCCAACGATCCCGCTATCGAAAGCTTGCGCAGCCTGCGTACCGCTCTGCAGTTTGCCATGCTCGATGCTGGCAACAACCGCGTTCTTGTTGGCGGCCCGACCCCGGGTGTGGGAAAGTCGTTTGTGTCTGCCAATCTGGCGGCGGTCATCGCGGGGGGCGGCAAACGCGTACTGTTGATGGACGCAGATATGCGCAAGGGCTGCCTGAACCGGCATTTCGGCAAGGCTCGGGAGCCTGGCCTATCGGATGTGCTGGCCGGTTCTGCAGGGATAGAACAAGTCATCCATCGGGAGGTGGTGGAAGGGGTAGATCTGATTTCCGCCGGAACCGTCCCGCCAAATCCTGCCGACCTCTTGTTGAGCGAGCGCATCCTGCAGCTGCTGGATGCGGTCAGCGGTCGCTATGACCTTGTGCTGGTCGATACGCCGCCGGTGCTGGCGGTGACAGATGCGGTCATCCTCGCTGCGCAATGCGGCACTGTGTTCCTGGTTTCCCGGTTCGGGAAAACAACAATAGAAGACTTAGCCGAATCCGGGAATCAATTTCGGCATGCGAATGCAGAGGTGAAAGGCGTAATATTTAACGCGCTGGATCCGATGGCGTTCCGATATGGCTATGGCAATAAATATGAGCGCTATCGACATGCATACTTCGCCGATGGGGCAATTGACGGAAGGTCGAAATAGCATGACCACGGCAGAACTTCAAACGGGTACAGCCACGGCAATGGAACCCGAAAAGAAAAGCCCGAGAATCCGTAATTCTCTGATCGCCATGGCGGGCGTGATTGGCGGTCAGCTCGCAAATTTCGGGGTGATGTTCTTGATTGGCAAGAATTTTGGCCCCGCTAATCTGGGGCGATACAGTTTTCTGGTGGCGATAGCACTGTTTATCGGTTCCGGCATTGGCCTCCGTTATGAGCTGGCCTGCGTCTCGCGCCAGTCGGAATCTGCTATGAGCGCATTCATTCATGCCTGCGCCTTGGCGGCTTTGCTATCGGTTCTGTTAATTTCCATTGCCGCCCCCATCTATGGCGGGGTGGCGCTTGCAGTGATTGCAATGGCGTTTTCCGTATTCTTGCAAAACGCGCTGGGTTTTGTACTCAACACCGGTGAGAGATACCTTGGCATGGCTCTCGTACGATTGATGCCAAATCTTGTATTTTTGGTATTCTTGATTATTTCCTGCGGTATTGGTTTTAATGAAAGAATCGAGCCGCATGTTTTTGAATTACACGCGCTGATGGCTGCATTGATTACGGTTACATCGATTCCCTGGTTTGTGGCGTTTAAGAATATCCCCCGTGCCGGCATGGGGATCAGATTTTTCAGGGAAAATTATGGGTTCGCGAAGTACGGATTTCCGGCAATTTTGTTGAACTCATGCATCATCTATGCGATGCCGATCTGTATTCCCGTGATCTATGGCAAGGAGATTGCTGGAATATTCGCATTGGGGTATCGGGTCGGGATGTTCCCGGTAGCACTCTTCACGCAAAGTATAGGGGCAGTCTTGCGTCGAGATCTGCTTGACAACAACTACTCGAAGCCGGCATTCAAGAAGGTAAGCGAGTACCTGGGGATAATGAGCTTGGTTGCGTTGCTTTCCATCGGGGCAATCTATATAGGCATCGATATGCTGGTGAGACAAGCGTTGGGAGGAAAATGGAACGAAGTAATTCAATTTTTTACGATACTCGCTCCATCCTTCGTCGCCGCCACTGTCTTTGGGCCGATCTCACAGGTATTTATCGTATTCCGGAATCAACGCCACGAATTTCTGTTGCAGCTCGCATCTGCGGTGGCAGTACTGCTTATATTCGCCAGCGCGTGGCAAGGAAATTTTCAACCAAAGATGACCGCATCCCTATTGAGTTTGTCAACTACGGTGTTTGCTGTTCTGGGCGTGCTGGCTGCGCTCCGGCTGGCGAGGAGCGGGATCGCAAGCTGATGGCGATGTGCCTTCTGAGCTCCTGGCGAGTGGATCCGGGGAAAGCCCGTTCGTACGGTCGATGGCGTTGCCTATGGTGAACATTCGATGCGAGTAGCGAAATTTAAAATTGGCAGTCGCAGAAGATTAAGTGCGGGCATGTCCCTGAGTCTGTGGCTTCTGATTTCCGGATTGCTTCTCGGTGCCGCGATCTGGCATGAATCACTATTGCCTGCGCGCTTCATGCTTGATAAGGATGTGCTGCTTGAACGCATGGCGCAACACCAGTCGCCAGTCGTGTTTGGTGATTCCTTTGATAATTTTGCCTGGCTCTACAGAACGGCTGGCTTGGATACCTTTTCGCTCTCTGTTCTTGGCTGTTTGGTCTCGTTATCTGCTTTCATTCTTTCCATTCGAGCAGCTGGGGTTCGCGAACTGAAGGTTGTGGAGTGGCTGGTGCTGGTGTTCTGGATGGTTACTGCGGTCGTGTATGCGGGGTTGCCATCCAAAGAAATTGTAGTGCTGGCTATTGTTGGAATTGCGCTGTGCTGCAAGGGTAAGATGGCGCGCGTTCTGATGTTTTTGGTGTTGGCCGTTTCCTTTGCGCTTTATTTTAGGGGGTATTGGGCAATTATTATTGCTGGGTGGTTGTCACTGTACGTGCTGGGGGTGAAAGCGTTGCGACCGCTCAGATTGATATTGCTGATCCTGCTTTGGTATGCGGTGCTTTCCGTGGTATTTCAGAAATATCTCGGCGGCGGGCTGCCGTTAGGGCGGGAAGTGGGAAACGAGTGGAGATCGGCGACTGAAGTGGCGTCGTTAATTGAGTCGCCACTTCCGTTCCGCGGGTTTATTTTTGATATTGTGAACGTTGTCATTATTCTGGCTACGTTCGTCGTGCCGGTTCCGCTGCTGTTGTCGGGTAGTGCGTCGCAAGTTGTTGGTGGCGTGGGACTTTTGTTGACTTTCCACATGCTTTCCGCGTCCTGGCGTCGAATTCTCAAGATGCCACCAAATTGCTCGGTCGAACACAGGCAAATGTTGTCATTCGTTATTAGTTTCCTTTGTGTGCAGGCAATCTTCGAGCCGGACTACGGTTCCTTCCTTCGCCATCTATCAGCGATTTCTCCGTTGATCTTGTTTTGCTGCCTGGCATCCCGAGATGGAAGCTAATGAGGATCAGTATATAGCGTGTGGATGAAGAAAGGCACGGACGCCTGATTGATTGATGACCGTCTGCCAGGTCAGTTCCTTGAAGCGCTCCCGGTCATTTGGTTTGGCGTGATCTATCTGCTCGCCGGTAAGCGAGCCGAAGATATCCGCGCCGGTGACAATGCTTTCTATGCTCAGTTGTTTGCAGCATTCAAGATTGGCGGGGGCGTCGTTGCAGATGACCGGTTTTCCGAGTGCTGCATACTCCAATAGTTTGGTTGGTGTCTGGTAGCAGTGTGGACGGTGATACGGGAAGTAGCAGATCGCCGCGCGTGACCTGGCGACGAGCTTCAGGGCATCCGGCTGAGGAAGTCTGCCGGCAAAGTGGATGCCAGGTACGGAGCGGAACTGCGCATGGAGCTGTGGCTCCGGCTGGCCTATTAACAGCAGCTTGCGCCCACTCTTGGCGAAGCGTCGTTCGAACGCCTTAAGCACCATGTCGAAATGACGCTCCCGGCTCATGTCCCCTACATAGCAAAAATCCGCCACGAGGTCCCCGGCCTGCGGTGCCGAGAATTCGGGCCCGAAGATCCAGTTCGGAACTCCCATCGGCAGGAGGATTGAAGGAATTCCGTCATTGAAGCGCATTAACTCTCGTTGCCGATCGTTCTGGAATATGCGCAGGTCCGGTTTGGTGTTGAGGTAGCGCTTGGCAAGATCCTTGAGCTGGGCGAGTCTGCCGACCGAAAGGGAGCGATAGTCATGGATAGCACATGCTGCTGGTATGGCCTGGTGGTAGAAGCCCATGAGGGCCCAGAGGATTGTGTTCAGTCGGTCCGGAAGGTACGCCAGGTCATCCAGGGTGCCTGAACCGACGTGGAAGCCCCAGTCTGCAAGGTGGCTGGAATAGGCGGGAACCTCGGGATAGTGGGCCTTTCCCGGGTGCAAGATGAAAACTGATTTCTTCATGGTCGAGAGGAAGGAGTACAGCCAATGTGCAATTGCCGCTCCGCGCCTGAGGAGCAGCAGTGGTGAAGGGAGTCAGGTCGAGAGTGGCGGTGTTCATGAGGGAAGATCTGAGCAATAGCACCTGCTCTGAATCCTCCCTGACGTTCAAGCCGCCGATCACCACAAGCGGCTGCCGGTTGAAGCACTGCAATGTCAATTTGCATTGTGGTGTCGGCAGTAGTCATTTCCAGTCGTCCGGACACAGGGCCTGCCAATCGCGGAATGCGCTGGTCAGGTTGTATTTGAAGGAGTAGTCCGACGACAGGAGATAGCTGGGAACGATATAGTTGGGCTGCACCAGTTTGCGTACCCGTACCGGGCTGAACAGTTGTCTCATCCCGACCAGACGAGCAACCAGACTGATACTATGGGATGCGAACAGCAGAAGTGAGAAGGGAACCTCCGGAACGTGGCGCTTGATGCCGGCCGTATCGCAAACTGCGTCGACGTAGTCGCGAATAGACGGTGCCGGCTCCATGGACATGTTGAACAAGACATAAGGATCCTGCTTCTCGATCTGCTGCTGGTGCACCCAGAGAAGCGCATCGACCAGTTCCTTGACATAGACTCCGGCCTTGCGCGTATTCTTGTTGCCCATGTAGAAGAAGTATCGGCGCATAACGGCTTGAATCAGTCGGGACACATTGCCGCCTTCTCCTGGGCCAAATACGACGCCAGGACGCGCGATCGTCAGCACCCGCCGTGCTCGATCTTCATTGAGCCAAGCGAGATGGATCTTCTCGGCTACCAGCTTGGAGCCGCCGTAGGCCGAGGTGGGAACCGGCAATGAGCTCTCGTCGCGCTTCTCATCGCTTAGCCCGTATGGCGCGATCGAGCTAGTGAAGGCAATGCTCCTCGCATTTGCGCGACTCGCCCATTCGCAGACGTGCTCTGCGCCAAGGATATTCGTCTCGTAGTACTCGTGGATCAGATGACCCGGTTCGCGATGTACTGCGGCGAGATTGGCGACAAAATCAACTTTCTCTTGCGGCATCCACTTGATCGGCTGACGCACGTCACCCAGCACCTCGGTCGCGCCTGGGGTGGACCGGACCATATCGAGTCGGAAGCGGTTATGCTTGGTCTCAATAGCCTCGTGATCGAACAGATAGATTTTGCGATATCGGCCGCTCCGTCCGAGACTTTCTGCCAGGAATGCACCGATAAAGCCGTTGCCGCCGAAGATGACAGCGCAATTGCCATTCGAGATTTCGTCCATAGTGAACTCCCACACTAGTGGGGCTTGGAAGGTCCGATATATATCTGCTCAAGCTCATCCAGAAACCTGCCCTGCGCAAAGCGCTGCCGGGCCGCCTGCTGCCCCCCGCTCGCAAGATCGGTGTGCAGGGAAGAATCTCCGCGTAAGCGCTCAAGACAGCTCACGGCCTCGTCAGCCACCGAGAACAGAAGGCCATTGATGCCATCGTCAATGACATCTACGTTGCCGGCACAGCGACTGGCCAGGACGGGGAGGCCGGCAGCCATGGCTTCGATCACAGATATGGGCATCCCCTCCCAGGCGGCGGTAGAGAGATAAGTGTGCGCGGCGTGGAGGATGTCACGTACGTCCTGGCGAGTACGCCATCCTGACACGCGAACGCCGGCATCGATGAGCACGGCCTTGTTGGCTGTGTCACCGTCACCGATCCACAGAAAGTCGAATCCCTGGCCTGACAGCCGCCGCGCGATCTCGGCGAACAGTTCGAAGCCCTTCTGCCGCCGGATGCCGCCGGCAGTCACAACTGTGAATCGTGCGCCGGACCTCATAGCGCTGGTTGAAGCCTCCCACTTGGACGGGGCGAAGAAGTCCACGTCGACGGCGTTCTCGAGCAGGATGGCGGGCCGTCCCAGTGAGCGTTCGATGGCCTGTGCCTCACTGCGGGAGCAAGCCACATAGCTAGCCCGACCCCGTGCCGCAACGGCTTCGAGCAAGGTGAAGATTCGCCTCCGGGTGCGCGAGATGTCGGTTCTCATGAAGGAGATGCAATGCGGGCTATACAGCGCTCTCAGGTCAGACCGCCAACCTAGTGTGGCCATGCGACCGACGAATCCAGCAAACGAAGAATGCATGTGAAGCACATCCGGGTTGAGTTCCTTCAGCTTGCGGCGAACTTCAATCAGGCTGACAGGCAGGTCTTTGGGGCCCATCGGTAACGCATGGAGTGCCACATCGCGATGAAACAGGCCGGCGAGGTTGGATGGAGTTTCAGGCCGCTGGGAATAAACAACGCTTATCTTGTGCCCGCGGGCCGCAAAGTGGTTGGCGGCGAGACAAACCATCGCCAGCGTTCCTGTCGCTGTTGACTCAATCAAGTGCGTGATCTTCATGGGGAAGGACTGATCAAGAGCAGCTGCGCAGAACGTGACCGGCGATTGCGCCGTGGCGGCCTCGGCGCATTGGGTATCGAGTTTTGTAAGCATGGCGTGAACCTTCCCGTTCGAGAAACGCAAGCTTCGGTTTCAGTACGCGTTGCTTTGCCTCAACCCTTTGAAGATGGTCGCGGCGATGATGCGCAGGTCCAGCGCAAAGGACCAGTTACTGAGGTAGTAGAGGTCGTAGGCAATGCGGCCTTCCATTTTTTCAATGCGGTCGGTCTCGCCGCGGTAGCCGTTCACCTGCGCCCAGCCGGTAATGCCGGGCTTGATGCGGTAGCGGTGGATATAGCCGGCCACGATCTTCTGGTACTGGTCGTCGTGCTCGATGGCGTGCGGGCGCGGCCCCACCACCGACATGTCGCCGCGCAGCACATTGAAGAACTGCGGCAGCTCGTCCAGGCTGGTGCGCCGCAGGAAGGCGCCCACCCGCGTGATGCGCGGGTCGTTGCGGGTGGCCTGCGTGAGCACGCCGGTCGGCTCGGTGTGCGCGCGCATGGAACGGAACTTGTAGATGGTGAAGACCCGGCCGTCGGCGCCCTTGCGCTTCTGCTTGAACAGCACCGGCCCGCGCGACGACAGCTTGACCGCCACGGCTATGGCCAGCAGCAGCGGCGCCAGGCCGAGCAGCACCGCCGCGGCGAACAGGCGGTCGAAGATGTCCTTCTGCATCAGCGCATTCGGCGAGATCGGTGAGGCCACCAGGTTGATCGCGTGCATGCCGATCAGGTCGATCATGCCGGCGTCGAACAGCGCCACGCTGCGCAGGTCGGGCATGAAGCGGATATTGATCAGCTCATCGCGGTATTCCCGCACGAAATCGAGGATGGCGGGTTCCTGCGACAGCGGCAGCGCCAGCCACAGCTCGTGGATCTGCTGGGTGCGCAGATATCGGTGAAAGGCGGCGCGGTCCTCGAAAGTGGGCACCTTTGCGTTGAGGCCGCCAACGCCGGGCGCCACATTGAAGGCGGCCGCCACGCGGAAGCCCGAGGCCCGCGACGAGGCGACACGCCGGATCACGGCGTCGCAATGCGCGCCGCTGCCGACTACCGCCACATGGTGCAGGTTCATGCCCGCGCTGCGCACATGGCCGAGCACGAGGTGGGTGGCGAGCCGCGACAGGATCAGCAGGCCGCCGGTAGTGGCGGTCCAGTAAGTAAACCACAGGCGCGAGATCAGGTCGGCGCGGTGCAGCGAGAACATCACCATCACGCCGCACAACTGCACCAGCAGCCAGGCCAGCGCGACTTGCCCGGCCAGCCCGAGCATGGAGCGGTCGCGCCAGGACGCATAGATGCCGAAGGCGGGAAACAGCGCCAGCGTGAACGCGGCCGCCAGCGCGATGACCACTTCGTAGAAGCCGCCCTGCGTCGCTTCGTCGAAGCGTATCTGCGAGGCCAGCGCGGCCCCGGCAAAGACCAGCGCGACGTCGAGCACGCGCGCCAGCAACCCCTCGAGCTTGAGCATTTCGCCTCTCCCGTCTTTCCCAAAGCCGTACCGCCACCGACCCCTGCCATCCCACCGCTCAGGCGCAGCCCCGTAGGTATCGGTCCACGCGCACGAGGTCGTCTTCAATGCCGTCCCCGGCTTGCCCCGTGCGCGAGGCAGCGGCGCTGGCGCGCCGCGTGCCGCCCATGCCGTCAGCCGTCAGCCGTCGGCCTGGCTCTTGCTGCGCTGGCGGAACACGGTGGGAGAGATCGACATGCGTTTGCGGAAGATCTTGGCAAGGCGATCGCCGTTGCCCATGCCGCAGCGGCGCGCCACCTTGTCGACCGGCAGGTCGGTTTCGGCCAGCAGGCCACAGGCGGAGTCGAGCCGCGCCTGCAGTAGGTAGTCGGACGGCGTCACGCCCATTTCCACCTTGAAGCGGCGCAGGAAATTGCGCTCGCTCATGGCGGCGACCTGGGCCGCATCGGCGATGGAGATCGACTGCTCGCAGTGGTTCTGCAGCCAGCGCGCGGCGGCGAGAATCTTGTCAGCCGCACTGGTCATGCCCACATCCGCCAGCGGCGGCATCAGCTTGGCACTCCAGGTCGGCATGACCCGCGCGGCCACGGCGCGCGCCACGTCCAGGCCGAGATCGCGCTTGATCACCGTCAACGCGCCTTTCATCGGCTCGTACTGGTCGCTGGCGGCCTCGGCGGCCTCGGCGGCTCGCAGCGGATGGACGGTGGCGCCGTGCGGCGGCTCCATCGGCTTGAGGATGCCGGCCGCGATCAGCACGGCGCGCCCCTCTGCGATCGGCTTGACCGCGGCGGTCTTCGGATGGACCGCGCGCAGCCAGCGCAGCAGCCGCTCGTCGGCGGCCGCGGTGCGCGCGCCATCGCCGCCGGCGATAAACAGGAGATCGAAGCCTGGCTGCTGGCGCGCATCGAGGCCGTCGGTCCAGACCCGCACCGAGGCCGAGCAGGCGATGCTGCCGCCATCGACGGAGATGAAGCAGACATCGTAGGCCAGCTTCTTGCCGCTGGCGGGAGACGAGACCTTGTTGGCCGTGTGGAAGAGCTCGGCCACCAGGCCGGCGCCCAATAGGGAAAAACCGTCGAATAACAGAATACCGACGCGCCTGGCGCTGCATTTGAAACGATCGGTGGAGGTGGAGAACCAGTTTATGGAGGCTGGTGCTAATTGCGCGTCCGTCATTTTGATTACCCCATTATTACTGATCGCTTCCGCAGCGGACTTTGTCGTGCTGCATTGCAGCGTAGCCACTCTGCAATCGTCGGAGTGCGCCCTGTCTGATACTGACGAGATCTTGGCGGAAGGAATGCAAAAAATTCTAAAAATGCGATGCAAGTGCCTGTAACCAAAGAAAATATGCCTTAAGATAATTGGTGATCACCTTGGTGCAAGCATTGGGAAGAACTCCTTATTGGGCACTATAGAGGCTGCGCTGCAACGCAGCATGCCACGCACCAAAATGAATGTTTGGAAATCCACATAACTAAACGATTCGGTGCATGCCGAATATTTATTCAAAGATTTGTTCACCAATAGAAGTCATTTTTTGCCGCTGTTTCAGGAATGAAACAGGAAACGCATATTTTTATGAGAATAATTCCCCTTCAATTTGTTTCGCGCTGCGCAGGTGCGTCGCTGGTGTCGAGCAACTGCAGCCCGGGTAGCAGGGGAGGCTCTGGTGCAAATCGTAGGGGCCGGTGGGTAAGCTCGGATTTTTGACGAGCGCGAGCCTGCAATGAGTACGCTCAGAGATATCGACTGGTCGTTCAACGGGCGGCACTGCGACCGCGAACTCATCTTGGTACCTGCGCATACGACGATCATGCGCTGGGTCCAACGCTTCACGCCGGAGTTCGTCAAGCGCTCGGATCGGAAGGGAACTGAAAGGACGCCTCGCCGCAGCGGCACGGCCAGCCGCGGGCGTCAGAGGCTGGCGTTATTGGCCAGCATCATGCCCGAGCCGTTGCCGGCCGTGTAGTGGCTGGCGCAGCTGACCGAACTGTTTCCCGTCACCGACATGCCGGTGCAGCCGTACAGGTGGATGTTCGTGGCGCAGTCGCGCACGAAGTTGCCCGAGACGACCCCGCCAGTCCGGTTGACCACATTGATGCCGTATGCGCCCGGTGCGTCGAATCCGGCTACGACATTGTTCACGACGACGGCGGCGGTCCTGCTCCAGGCCAGGTCGATGCCGCTCTTGGTGCCATTCAGGCCAAGCACGGTGTTGCCATTGATGACCGGGTCGGCCACGTCATGGCAGCTGATGCCGACCTTGCCCATATAGCGGATGTTGTTCCCGCTGATGGTCGGGTGGTCCTGGTATTGCGCCCAGATGCCGATCGTCTCAATCGCCGCATTGCACAGGATGCTGTTGTCGGTGACGGCAATGCCCTGGCCGCGGTCGTGCCATGTGACCGTCAACATTGGCGAACCCGCCGCGATGGGCTTGCTTGCCAGCAGCGTGGTGCCATCGATGTTCGCGACATAGGTTTGCGCCGGCACCCCGCCTCCGGTCAAGAGCTGGCCGACCTGAATCGTGGGATTCGGCGCGGCGAGCCGTACGCGCCTGGTGCCATCGGCGATGCACGCCTGCTTGCCCACCACCACCGTGTCGGTCTGCAGCCCCTGCAGCAAAATTGCCGCTGCGGCATGCCCCTGGGTCAGGTCCACGGTATTGCCGGAAATCACGCACTGCACGGCGCCACCGTACACTGCGATGCCCGCATGGATGGGGCTCCAGCTGGCGCCGCTCTTGTCGGTGCTGGCGCGATCCAGTTTCACGGTGTTGGCGGTGATGGAGCAGGCAAGCGAGCGTGCCACCGCGATGCCCCACCATGTGGCGCCTTCGCAGGTGTTGCCGGCGATGGATGCGTTGTTCAGGTTCTCCGTCACGATACTGCGCCGGAAGGGCCCCAGCACGATGTTGCCGACAATGGTGCAGAGATTGTCCTGCCTCGGCGACGCGCCGTTGTGATAGTGAGCCAGCCCTTCCACATGAATGCCGATCCGGCAATCCTGGCCCGCCATGGCCGTGACAAGGTTGCCGGTGATGGTCGCCGCACAGCCCCAGATCGTGATGCCGTCGCCCCGGTCCTCGCCGGTTCCGGAGGTGGAATCGCCCGGGCCGCCCCCCGCGCCAATGCAATCGAGAATGCGGTTGTTGGCGATGATGAAGTCGTGGTATTCGCCCTCCGACTCGACCGTGATGCCATTCTGGAAACCGCGGATGGTCGAGCGCGTGACCGTGCCCAGGTCGGCGCGGAACAGAATGCCGGTATTGCGGCCACCTGCCGGCGCCTGGAGCCGGTTTGGATTGGTGAGCACGATGCCGTCGAATTCGCAGCCATCCGCCTTGACGGTAATGGCGGCCATGGTGGCAATGCCGGCCGAAAATCGCAGTTCGCCCGCGCCGCAGATGCGGGTTTTCCTGCCTACGGTCAGCGGCCCGGTCAGGTTGAAGGTGCACCCCCCGGGAACGGCCAGCTCCGCGGCGCCGCTGTCGAGCGCGGCCTGGATGGCGCGGGTGTGATCGAGCATTGGGGCGCCGGACAGGGCGTCCTGCCGCATCGCGGGGGACATGAAATCGAGCACGCTCGGAGATTCGGGCTTGCGGCCATCCGGCACGCTTGCCGCCAGGACCGGGGGGGAGAATGGGTTCGCCAGCGCGGCGCCTGCGGTGGTGGCCAGTCCGGCCAGCAGATTCCGTCTCAGCCTGCTCATGTCCTTGCTCCGCGGGCGATGCTCGCCCCTGCGCTTCGCCGCTGCGGCGATTCACGGTTCATGGGTCCGACAGGGTGTGCCGCGGCATCGCCCTGAACAGCACCACGCCCGTGTCGTCGATGCCGGTGGCCAGGACCTGGCAGAACGCACCGCGGTCGTAGCGCGTGGGAAGCCGTTTTTCGCTCGCGACCGTCATTTGCACCGGAGCCGCCCGGTGCCGGTACCGCAAGCTTAACCGCCCGATGCCGGCACAATCCGCCAAAAACCAGCGCCATGCCGACGGTGGGCTTCACCGTGGCCGCGCACGGCAATGCACAGCCATGTCGGAATATGGCGAACTGTTGGCAGGCCGGAAACCGGCCCAGGGAATACGCTGCATTCACCAATAACCAACATACGTCGGGGTAGGCCATGCTCAAGGTCAAGAAAGCAGTATTTCCGGTAGCGGGTCTCGGCACGCGTTTCCTGCCGGCCACCAAGGCCAGCCCGAAGGAAATGCTGCCGGTGGTGGACAAGCCTTTGATCCAGTATGCGGTGGAGGAGGCGGTTGCCGCCGGCATCACCGAACTGATCTTCGTGACCGGCCGCAGCAAGCGCGCGATCGAGGATCACTTCGACAAGTCCTACGAGGTCGAGGCCGAACTGGCGGCGCGCGGCAAGCAGCAACTGCTCGATCTGGTCCGCAGCATCAAGCCCAGCCATGTCGACTGCTTCTACGTGCGGCAGTCCGAGCCCCTCGGGCTCGGCCATGCGGTGCGCTGCGCGAGCAAGCTGGTGGGCGACGAACCATTCGCCGTGATCCTGGCCGACGACCTGCTTGACGCGCCCACGCCGGTGCTCAAGCAGATGATCCAGGTGTTCGACCACTACCACAGCTCGGTGATCGGTGTGGAGGAGATCGCGCCGGAGAACTCGCGCTCTTATGGCGTGGTCGACGGCAAGCCCTGGGACAGCAGGGTTTTCAAGATGTCCGGTATCGTCGAGAAGCCGGCGCCGGAAGCGGCGCCGTCCAACCTCGGCGTGGTGGGGCGCTATGTGCTGATGCCGCGCATCTTCGACTACCTGCATGCGCTCAAGCCGGGCGTTGGCGGCGAGCTGCAGCTCACCGACGCGATCCAGGCGCTGCTGACCGACGAGCAGGCGCTCGCCTATCGCTACCATGGGCGCCGCTTCGACTGCGGCAGCAAGCTCGGCTACCTGATGGCCACGGTCGAGTTAGCGCTGCGCCACGCCGAGGTCGGCGCGCCGTTCGAGCAATACCTGCGCGCCGAGTACGCGGCGTTTGGTGGCATGCCGTCGCGCGCGGAAAGCGCGGCGCCGGAGGACAGCGAGCGCCTCCCCATGGTTGCTTAGGGATGGTGTTCAAGTGCGACACGTGTCGCGGTCCGCCGCACGTCAAGCGGCATGGTGTTTTTCCTACGCGTGACGCTGCTCGAGTTGACCGATTCGCTGCTCTATCAAATAGGACGTCGCGTTTCCGATCTGGTTCGGCACGCTTACAACAAGACCACAACGAAACAGGGTCGCTCTGCAGTTGAATACCGACAACAACTGGTTGCGATCAAAGCGCTCGTTCGTGACAATACGCGCCCGGCGGAAACCCGACTTGCAGAGTTTGAAGCACTGCTTGGGGAACTACAGGACAAGCCCCTCGCGCCAGTTGCCTCGCTGACAAAGCTGATGACTGCGATGGTGGCGCTGGACCAGCATCCGGCGCTGGAGAGAGAGCTAGCATCGCCGCAGCTCACCTAGCTTCTCCAGGTATTGGGGCGTAACGTCGCCCGTTACGTATCGGCCATCAAAACATGACGTCTCGAGCCCTTTGAGGGCCGGATTAAGATCGGTTACCGACCTTTGCATGTCCATGATGTCCTGATACACCAAACCATCCACGCCGAGGATGGTGCTAACCTGGTCGATATCGCGGCCGCTTGCAATCAGTTCCTTTCGCAAGGGCATATCGATTCCGTAAACGTTTGGGTGACGGATTGGGGCTGCCGCAGAGGCAAGGTAGACTCGATTGGCGCCCGCAGCGCGTGCCATGTTGACGATTTCACGGCTGGTAGTCCCACGAACGATTGAATCATCAACGATGAGAACGTTCTTCCCCTTGAACTCTACGCCCATGGCGTTAAGCTTTTGGCGTACGGATTTTTGGCGCATTTGTTGGCCAGGCATGATAAAAGTGCGACCTATGTAACTGCTCTTTACCAGCCCCTCGCGATAAGGAAGGTTTAGGCTGGCTGCAAGCTGCATGGCTGCGGGACGGGACGAATCGGGGACTGGCATTACCACATCAATGTCGGCCGAGCGGAAATTCGACGCGACCGATCTGGCAAGGTATTCGCCCATCCGCATCCGTGCGGCATACACTGACACTCCCTCAATCACCGAGTCCGGCCGAGCGAAATAGACATATTCGAATACACATGGAAGGTTGCGCGCACTTGATGCACATTGCTTGTAAGACAATTTCCCTGCGTGGTCAATGAATATACCTTCGCCAGGCGCTACGTCGCGCATCAAGGTGAACCCGCTCGCTTCCAGGGCTGCGGATTCTGAAGCGACCATCCATTCCCTCGTCGGCCCGAATTCACGGTAACCAATGCACAGGGGACGGATACCGTTAGGGTCGCGAAATGCGAGCAACCCCTGATCGGCGATACTCGCAACTACGGCGTACGCTCCACGCACGCGACGATGGACGCCGGAGACTGCGCGGAATACGGCGTCGCTATCAATACCTGTGCCACAGGTCACATCCTGTAACTCGCTCGCGAGGACGTTCAACAGGACCTCTGAGTCAGACCGGGTATTGACGTGTCGGTGATTGAGCGACTGAAGTTCGGCGCGCAACTGCGTCGTATTGGTTAGGTTGCCGTTGTGCGATAGCGTAATGCCGAAAGGGGCGTTTACATAAAACGGCTGGGACTCTTCGCCGCTCGCAGCTGAACCTGCCGTTGGATATCGTGTATGGCCTATTCCGCTGTGCCCGTAGAGTGAGCGCATGTCGCGGGTACGAAACACATCGCGTACAAGACCCTTCGCTTTGTGCAAATAAAACTGACTTCCCCGCGAAGTCGCAATGCCAGCGGCATCTTGCCCACGATGTTGTAGTAACAGGAGTGTGTCATACAACAACTGATTGACTGGTCCTGCCCCGACGATTCCTACAATTCCGCACATCATGCCTCCGCGCTCTTGCGGCTTGGTCGAACAAACTATTCCTAGCACCCGCCCCGAACGCTAGCGGCGCTGTGATTCCACCGCACACTGCTCAATGTGAACCGTGCCGGTTTTTCCGGGGGCTCCCACTCTTCAGTGAGAATGGAGCCTATGAAGAAGACGTCAAGCGAGCTTACATGTTGTGCTTGACCGCGGCCTGGCGAGTCATCCGACCGTTTTCGAATCATCCAACTTTCGTGAGCATTTCCCCGGTGTGAGGGACGAGAAACAGATCTCTGTCGATCAACTCGACAAGTTCTCCGCTGGACAGGCGCCAATTTTTTGCGCCTGGATAGACGCGCAGGCCTCTAGGTGTCATCACTGACGTGAAGTAGCGACACTCAAGCACAAAAACGCATCGGTCGTCGTCGCCAGTGCAAGTCAGTCGCTGTACCACCTTGTTGCCGTGGCGTGGGCCGGCCAGGGGATGCAGCAGCTTGATAGCCATGTCGGGAAACTCGTGATAGTAAGAAATCCGAGGCAACTGGACGGCTTGATCCATAGGCGTCTTGAGCGCATGCCTCGAGTAGCGCTGGCTGCATTGCCATAGATGCCGAAGTGCACGCGCAATGACGGTTTACGGTCAGTTTTCGATGCAAATCCTGGGTCCAGATTCGCTGCAAATCAACAGCTGGAAGCACTGGTCACTCGCTGTCCGGTGGTTTCGTCTGCGGCTGCCGCCGCCAGGCTGCGCGCGTCATCCGACAAGGGGTCGCGTCACATTAAGACATTAGAACGGCTTGGTCGGCAGGTACTTGCCATCGAGGGTGATCACCGCGCGGTGGCCGCCCTCGGGGTCGTCCACCTTCTTGATGTCGAGCTTGAAGTTGATGGCGCTGATGATGCCGTCGCCGAACTGCTCGTGAACCAGGGCCTTGAGCGTCGAGCCGTAGATCTGCACGATCTCGTAGAAGCGGTAGATGGTCGGGTCAGTCGGCACGCCGCCAGGAATGCTGCCGCGCACAGGAATGGTCTGCAACTGGCGCACGGCATCTTCGCCCAGGTCCAGCTTGTCGGCGACGATCTTTGCCGCGGGGGAGGGTAGCGGATGCTGGCCGAGCAGGGCGGCCGTGACAAATGCCAGGCTCAGTCCGGTGCCTTCGTTGATCTGCTCGAATGTGAGCCCCTTGCGGATCTTGGCGTCGATGATGTCATCGCTCAGGGCTTGACGGGAGGATTGGCTGAATTGGGATTGGGTCATGCTGACTCCTTGAGAGGATGGAACGTGGGGTGAGGCATTCAGGCGCGCCGATCGACTCCCGCCTGCGTGGGTTTGCGGGTGCTTTGAATTTGCTATGACCTAAGGGTGGTTTGTCATGCGATCGACCAGGCGGCGAATGATGGGCGTGGCCGACACGACAACGGGCAGCATGGTCAGCCAGGAAACGCTCCAGGACCTTAGCCAGTGCTGAAAGAACTGGCCTTCGTCTGCAAATGGAATGCTTGCGATGGCAGCAGCGATGGAGCAGGTCAGTCCGGCTTGGATAACGCCATATGCGAAATAGCTGTAGCGCGAAGGAATCTTAGGCATGTGAGTCGCCCCTATGCATTCTTTGAACCGTTCATGCACCCTGCCATTGCCGCGCCAGGGGCTGTCGCCCCTGGCGCATGACAGGCGCTACGCGGCGGCTCCAGCCTTTCCTGCCAACCGCTGCACGGTTTCGTTGGTATCCCACAGCGCGTTTGCGATAAAGCGGAAGTTGACCAGTGCCGCGTGATACCCGTCCCCTTCGGGTAGCTTCGGCCCTGCTACAGCGTCGCGCACGACAGCAACTTCGAAACCTTGCTCCAGCAGATCGCGCAGATGGGATTCGACGCACAGATTGGCGGCCATGCCCGCAAGGATCACCTGATCGACGCGCTGCTTGCGCAACTGCAGGACAAGGTCGTTGGCCTGCGGGCCGTACAGCTTGTGCGTGGAGCAGATGATGGTCTTGCCATCCTCAATATACGGCTTGAGCTCCGGCATGAAGTCCGCGCCCGACTCACGGAATCCGTCCAGATTCAGCGCGCCCGGACGATCGAACATGCCGATGGCATGCTGGAACATTTCGGCGGGGCCCTGCACTTTCCATGTGTGATCATGGGGAAAGTAATAGTGGGGAGAGATGGCGACCGTGATACCGGCCTGTTTTGCGGCCTCGAACAGACGGACCAGGTTGGGCACGAGGTTCTGCTCCGTCACGCTTTCTCCGACCACGCCCCAGCTGCGGCCTGCGGGGCTCATGAAGTCGATCTGCGGGTCAATCACGACGAGCGCGGTGCGTGGCAGGTCCAGCGTAATGGTGGACTTCGGCAGAGCCGGATCAACGGGATCTGCATACTGGGTGGGGAAATTGGACATGCAAAGTACCTCTTAATGGTGAGCCCCGTGGGCGTCGTTTCAACTAAGGATGAATGTCAACAGATCCGCGTTGAGCCTGTCGTTATTTTATACGCGACCAGTCGTCTATTTAAAACCATAAAAAAATTTCAGTACAACAACCGCTTGAGCGTCACTTTGCAAAATCGTCGGCAAACCTCGCCATCCGAACGGCTCTGGAGCGCACTCTGGCGCGCCGGGAATCTGGGGCGGTCCTGCGCAGCAAGATCGAGCGCAACGCTTCGCCGCTGACATTGGACAATTCGAGCGAAAAGTCGCCACCGCGAGGCACCCGAACTCTTGCCCTGCGGTCCGCCAGCAGCAACTCGAACAACTTTTCAATTCTGGCCAACGGCTTGAGTTGGCGGGTCTTGGCACGCCTCGGTGAATCGTGAGCAGTGAATAAATAATAGACGACTGGTTGGCTATTGTCAAATCTTCATCGCGCGGTCTCACTGAACTGGCACGCGCAAGTCGGGGACAACTGATGTCGTCGCGCTGTGCAATCACGATGAAGCGTATGGATGGGCAGGCACCGTGAATTGATAGATCGTGCCGGGCACGTTCGCGCTCGCCCACAGTCGACCGCCGTGTGCTTCGCAGATGGACAAGCATAGACGATCGTCATCGTATGCTTGACAAATAGCCAACCAGTCGTCTATTGTTCTCCCCACTGCTCACCAACCATCGCGAACATGCCAAGACCCGCTAACCCCGAGATCCGTAGCCGGCTGCTTATCGACGGTGGTCGTGTGATTCACAGCGCCGGTTTCAACGGGTCCGGCGTGCAGGACATCGTCGCTGCCGCCGATGTCCCCAAGGGCTCCTTCTACAGCTATTTCGACAGCAAGGAAGCCTTTGCCGCTGAAGTGCTCGAAGCCTATTGGGAGTCCATTGAACAACGCCACGGCAAAGTGATGTATGACGCGCGCATCCCGCCGTTGGCTAGGATCGAAAAATTATTCGAATTGCTGGTGGCCGACCACGCAGCACAAAATTTTAGGATCGGATGCCTTGTAGGCAACCTTTCCCTCGAATTGTCTAATACCAGCGATGGAGTCCGAAAGGCCCTGGAGCGCATTCTGGCGCGCTGGGAGGGCATGATCACGCCTTGTCTTGACGAGGCCAGGACGCGCCAGGAACTGCCGGCGGACAGTGATTCCGCGCAGCTCGCGTCCGTCATCATCGAGGCCTGGGAAGGGGCGGTCCTGCGCAGCAAGGTTGAGTGCAATGGCGACGCCTGCCGCCGGTTCCAGCAAGTCACGTTAAAGCGATTGCTGTACTGATTTTTTTCATATTTAAATAGCCGACTGGTCACATATAATTCTCACCATGTCTGTAGCTGCCCGAGGCCTTGCCGCTGGCCTTTGCGGTATTCGCCCTTTCTGCCGACGCTGCTGCCGCAGCAGGTCCGGGCACGCCGGAAGCCACCAGCGTGCTGGCTGCGGCCGCGCCGCCGAGCAGCAGCGTCACCGATCAATTGCGCAGCTCGGCTAGAGTTGCTGGCAGGATCCTGTCAGGACAAGAAGGACACGCTCGGCATGCCTGCGCCTCGCATGCCCGCGCCTGTCGATGTGAGCGATTGCCGTCAAGAAAGTCTCGCAAAATGAATGCGGAGTCGGAAAACGTCGGCGACAGGCAAACGGGCTACGGGAGTTGCGAACGATTGCTTTGCATGAGGTGCTGGATTCCCTGCGGCACTGCTTCGACGCAGAAGTGCCGGACGAGCCCGAAGTTGAGGCGCTCGTGGCTCTCTGCCAGAGCGCAGGTCTTGCCGTCGAACTGTCCCGTGGACTGCGTAACCGTAGCAACGAACTATTGGCCGCCATTGACGCTGATTTTCCGAATCGCGTGCCATTGCCACAAGTGGCGGACAGACTTTGCTTGTCGGAAAGCCGGCTCTCGCATTTGTTCGCCGATGAAATTGGCATTCCGCTGCGGACATATCAGCTATGGCAGCGCTACCGGTTCGCATTTTCACGGCTTTCAGACCGGACCACGCTGACCCACCTTGCAAGCGATACCGGATTCGCTGATGCGGCCCACCTGACGAGAACCTTTGTCGGATATTCGCCCGGCACGCTGTACAGGATGACCTCGCCATGGTTCGGCCGCACCAATGTCCTGCAGGAAAAGCTTGACGCGCTTTGCCGGGGCAAGACCTTCGGCGACCTGCGCGGCCGAAGCCGCGGGCTGCATCTGCTGGTAACCGCGACCGACCTTACCACCGGAGCGGCGTTCGAGTTCACCCCCGAGCAGTTTGCCCTGATCTGCTCAGACCTGAGCAGCGTGCCCCTGTCATTCGCGGTCGCCGCGTCGTCATCGGTTCCGATTCCGCTCAGTCCGGTAACGCTGCGCAACTATGCCGGTGCCTGTCCCCAGGCGGCCCAACTCGCGGATACGGTACGCAGCGACCGCAATCTGCAGGCAAGGATTGCTGCATGCCAATGCCCAAAGCTGTCTCGATGCTGAGAACAGGCCATACCTGCATCTTGTGGACGGAGGCTTGGTGGACAACCTCGGCGTGCGTGGCCTGCTGGACCGTACTGCTGCGCGCGGCTCGCTCGACGCGAGTTTCGGAAATCTTCCGGCTGGCTCAGTACACAAGATCGTACTGATCAGCGTGAATTCAGAACGGGACACCGCCGAGCGCATTGACCGTAGCGACCGGGTGCCCGTGACGCCCCAGGTGCTGGATTCTCTGATTTTCGGCGCCGGCTCCCGCGCAACCGGTGAAACGGTACCGGCTGCGACATCTGGATCTGTATTTTCACATTGACTTATCGGTCAGGATGACCATAATGTCATCAAAAGATCGGGCGTCGCTGCAGAGCGTGCCCGGCCACTTCAAGGAGACGACATGACCCGCCAGCCTCGCAGCGTGCTGCGCACGCCGCCAGCATTTCCAGAAAGTGCACTGCCTTCCTCGGTCCAGAAACTCCAGCGGCCAGAAGCCCTGGTGAAAGCCCAGGCGCTTGCTTTTCTCATCTTTGAAAAACATGACTTGCGTGCTGCAGAGACCTTCCTGACGGATTTCGGCATGTGTAGCGTGTCGCGCACGGACAAGCAGTTGCTGATGCGCGGCGCGGGGCCGCAACCATGCCTGCTGTCGATACGGAAGGGTCAGCGCTCACGTTATGTCGGCGCCGCGTTTGCCGTTCGCAGCGAGGCGGACCTGGTTCGCCTCGAAGCCGAGGCGAATGCCCGCCGACTGCCGCCGGACGCCGTTCCCGGAGGCGGAACCGGCGTCGAACTGACCGACCCGGCCGGCAACCTGCTGTGGCTTGTCACTGGGCAGGCGCCGCTCGATCGGCTCCCATTGCGCACGCCGACACACGTTCTCACCAATGATCCAGGCCAGCTCCGCAGGGTGAACGCTATGGTGCGGCCGCCGCTGGAGCCTGCGGCCGTGGTGAAGCTCGGCCACGTCGTTCTGCAGACCGTTGACTTTGCTGGCATGGCCCGCTGGTACATGCGGCATCTCGGCCTGATCCCGACCGATGTTCAGTATCTCGAGGACGGGTCTCCGAACCTCTGCTTCTTCCGCCTGGATCTGGGAAGCACGCCCGCGGACCATCACTCCTTCGTGCTCGCGGGAGGCATTGAGGAAAAGTATGAGCACAGTGCGTACGAGGTGCTCGACCTTGATGCGCTCGGACAGGGCCACAACGTGCTGCGTGCGAACGGCCACCGGCATATGTGGGGCATCGGACGGCACGTCCTCGGAAGCCAACTCTTCGATTACTGGTTCGATCCGGACGGCATGGAGTTCGAGCACTACACCGACGGCGATGTTTTCACCGCGGACCATGAAACGCATTACGTCCCCCTCGACATGGCCGGCATCTGGGCCTGGGGCGATGACGTGCCGGCAAGCATGGGCGTCAAGCGCAATTTCGACACGGTGCTCCGTGTGGCTGGATTGCTACGGACCGGTCGGCTGTCCCTGGAGCGCCTGAAGTTGCTTGGCCGCGCCATGAGCCCTGCCAGACCCTGGCTGTGAATGCTCTATTGCAGGCGCTGCAGAACCAACACATCAAGGAGAACAAATGGCTGTCAAGGTCGTCCGATATATCCACGCCGGCGAGTCACACTGGGGTGTGGTCCACGACCGCCTTATCGCCCCATTGCGCTGCGATGGCGCCAGTACTGCGGACTTCGTTACCAATGGCCTGGAAGCCGCCTGGCGCAGCACCGCGGGCGAGGCAACACTTGCGCTTGATGGCGTCACGCTGCTGCCGCCAGTCACGCCAGACCGCCAGTTCCTGTGCCAGGGCATTAACTACGCCAGTCATGTACGCGAATCTGGCATGGACCCCGACAAGATTGGCTTCAACACGCTGTTCACCAAGGCTCCATCCTGTCTTGCCGCGGCTGATGCCGACGTGGTGCGGCCGGGGCATGTGCACCTGCTCGACTACGAGATCGAACTTGGTCTGGTTGTCCGCAAACCCCTGACGGACGCACTGCGTGTCGGGCCGGACCAGCTTCACGAGTTTCTGGCAGGTGTCACGATTGTCAATGACGTTTCCGCACGTGACGTCCAGTTGCCACAGGCTCAGTTCTACAAAGGAAAAAGCTATCGCAGCTTTGGCCCCGTGGGTCCCTTCCTGGTACTGCTGAACGCAGAAGAGTGGGCACGCTGGCCTGAGCTGCGCATGCGGCTCCATGTGAACGGGCAGCCACGACAGGACACGTACTGCGGCGACATGATCTTCAAACCGCACCAGACGCTGACCGAGTTGTCCGCCCTGCATGATCTGCAGCCAGGCGACCTCATCGCTACCGGCACGCCAGCAGGCTGCGCAGCCCGAGCGCCGGGAAAGCTCGCGATGTGGATGTTCCGCCACGTACTGTCCGAGCGTACGAAGTGGCAACTTTTCATCAAGAAGGGCCGCTCGAACCCCGCCTATCTGCAGCCGGGCGACATCATGACCGCTTCGATACGCACTGACGATGGGGCAATCGAGCTGGGTGAGCAGCGCAATCGCGTGGTGTCGGCATGAACATCCCATACGGCGAACCAACTGCCGCGGTGGCCGCGATCGACGGATTTGGCGAGGACTTCGCGCTCGAGGTTCGTCCAATGCCTTACCGGAAACCGCGCAAAGGCGAGATCGTGGTGAAGGTCGAGGCAGCGGCGGTGAATCCTATCGATGTGCGCCGACGCAGCGGCTATGGCAGGAGAATCTTCTCGTTATTGGGAGCAACGCGCCTGCCCCTCGTTCTCGGCAATGATTTCGCCGGGACTGTTTGTGCCGTGGGGGCTGGCGTGACAGGCCTGCGTGAAGGCGACGCTGTGTTCGGGGCCAAGCCGCCGTCAAGCGAAGGGACGCATGCCACGCACGTAATCGTCCGGCCTGACCACGTTGCGCACAGCCCTTCGTCGATTCCCGCTGACGCCCTTGCCACGTTGCCCTACAACTTCCAAACCGTGGCCAGAGCATTCGCGGATGCTGGCATTTCGCGTGATACCGTGAACGGACGGGCCGTACTTGTGTATGGGGCGACTGGCGGCCTCGGACAAATTGCTGTCAGGTTGCTCCGCCTGCTGGGAGCCAATGTCACTGCGGTCGGCTCAAAGAACGGGCTCCAGGCCTGTTTGGATGCTGGTGCCACCGAAGTGGTTGACCGCCATGCGCAATCGCTCGCCAGTTTGCCGCGGCACTTTGCCGCCACGCTGAACTTCGCCAACTGGGACGACGAAGCAGAGCTGCTGCACCTGCTCTCGTCTGACGCGGTGGGCCATGCAACAACGGTCCATCCGTTGCTTGGCAACTTCGACAGGCTGGGCCTCGTCGCGGGCGGCGTTGCTTCGCTGGCTGGCAAACGGGCCAAACGCGCCCTGGTTCCGCATGGCGCACGGTATGGGTGGACGACCTTCCGCTCGAACAAGGCTGTATTGAAATCGCTTGCCACATGCGCAACGTCCCTTCGCCCGATTTGCGTAAAGACCTTCCCGCTTTCGCACGTTGAGCAGGCATACCAGCACGTCACCCGGCGCGAGCCCGGGCGCGCCATCCTGCTGCCACAGCAATCCTGACAAAACAGCCATCAATCAAGGAGACAAGCATGCCCGATACGACAGTGGGCGGCGGGACCTTGTCCGGCGAAATCCGGACCCAGGCCGATATCGACGCCTTTGAGCGCACACCGTGGGAAGACAAGGTTCCCGCGCAAAACACATACGAACTCCTGTGCCGGGCCTGCGATCGCTATGCAGAACGGACAGCGCTTCGTTTCGTGATGAACGGCGAGCCGGATGCGCAAGAGTTTGCTGTCGACTACGCCACACTCAAGGCGCGCGTGACGCAGGCGGCCAATGCCTTCCACCGTAGTGGCATTGCCCCGGGCACTGCCGTGAGCCTGCTGCTTCCGAACCTGCCGCAGACGCATTTCGCCTTGCTTGGCGCGCAGGCCGCGGGTATTGCCAGCCCCATCAACCCCATGCTCGAGGTGGATCATATTGTAGCCATCGTCGAGGAAACCGGGACCCGGGCGCTGGTCGCCTGCGCACCGATGGAAGACAGCACGCTATGGGATAAGGCGGTCGCGGTGGTTGACCGCTGCCTTGCGGTGCAGACCCTATTTGTCGTCAGCGCCAGGCCTTACGTTGGCGACGAGGAGCGCAAACGCCTGGAAGCGGCCTTCCAGTTTGCGTCGCGGCCGGCTCGCGTGGAAGTGAAGGTGGTCAGCTTCGAAGACGCGTTGGCTGCGGAGCCTTCAGACATGCTGGTATCCAAGCGACGCATTTTGCCGGGCGACATCTGTTCGTACTTCCACACCGGTGGCACCACCGGCCTGCCGAAGGTCGCCACGCACGCGCATCTCAATGAGGCGTTCGTCGCCGTCATGCTGGGCGTTCTCAGCCCGTCTCCCAACACAATCCTGTGCGGTCTCCCGCTGTTCCATGTGAACGGCGCGATGGTCACCGGCCTGGCCGCCTTCCATAGTGGCTGGGAGGTCGTCATGCTGACCGCGGCCGGCTATCGCGGTCACGGCGTGATGCCGAATTTCTGGAAGCTGGTCGAACGATTCAAGGCGAACAGCTTCAGTGGTGTGCCAACAATCTATAGCGCGCTCGCCGACCTGCCTCGCGATGGTGCCGATATTTCCTCGCTTCGTTTCGCATTCTGCGGTGCGGCGCCGCTGCTGGCCGAAGTGGCAAGGCGATTTGAAGCGGCCGCCGGCATCCCGTTGTACGAGGGTTACGGGATGACTGAAGGCGCCTGCGTTTCGGCCCTGAATCCGCCTCTGGGCGAGCGCCGCCTTGGCAGCGTTGGGTTGCGCCTGCCTCACCAGGCCATCGGAGTCTGGAAGACTGGTCGCGCGGGCCTTGCCACTGAGCCGGCCGCTCCGGGCGAAACGGGTGTTATCGGTATTCATGGCCCCAATGTGTTCCCCGGCTATTTGCGGGAGCACGATAACCGCGACATCTGGCTAAAGCCTGGCTGGCTCAACACTGGCGACCTCGGTTATCTGGACAAGGATGGCTACCTGCACCTGACGGGCCGTGCCAAGGAACTGATCATTCGAGGCGGCCACAATATCGATCCGGCAATGATCGAAGAAGCGCTCCTTCAGCATCCGGCCGTGGCGATGGTTGCAGCCGTCAGCCAGCCGGATGTGCACGCCGGTGAATTGCCTGTTGCCTATGTCACGCTCAAGCCGGGGCACCTTCTCACGGCCGACGAATTGCTGGCCGCGGCACGCACGCTAGTACCGGAGCGCGCCGCTGTACCTGCACGCATCGAAGTTCTGCAAACGCTGCCGCTGACTCCCATTGGCAAAGTGGCACGCGCGGAGTTGCGCATGCGCGCCGTCGAGGAAGTCTTCCGCGAACAACTGGAGCAGGCCGGTGTACCCGCCAGCGTACGTGTCGGGCCGGATATCAGGCGGGGTACCGTCGCATTCGTTCAATGCGCCGCTGCCGACGCAGCACGGGTGCGGGATCTCCTGGCAGGTCGGTTTCCGTACCCGCTCGACTTCACTCATCCGGCGTGACCCGAGGCTCGATCTAGTCCATCGCGTCAGTGAATTGGCACCGGGCGAATTCGCCGCGATGGATCGTCGTACTTCCACTTGATTGGCTTGGGATTCTTGTTGTGTTGACGGATATAGCGCATCAGCTTGCGATCCAGGTCCTTCACCGAAGTGAAGACGCCTCGTGCGATCACATCGCGCTGAATGCGCGCAAACCAGTTCTCGACCTGATTGAGCCAGGACGTGTAGGTCGGCGTGTGGT
>NZ_SMNY01000026.1:0-38269 GCF_004353535.1 Cupriavidus sp. L7L | reverse complement strand
GTTCCCGCACCTGACGGTGATGGAGAACGTGCGCATCGGGCTGCAGCGACAGCTTGGCACCGCGTACCAGTTCTGGCGCAGCGAGCGCTCGCTCGATGTGCTCAACGACCGCGCCATGGAGCTGCTCGAGCAGGTGGGGCTGACCGAGTTCGCGTACACGCTGACGGTGAACCTGCCGTACGGGCGCAAGCGCGCGCTGGAGATCGCCACCACGCTGGCGATGGAGCCCGAGCTGATGCTGCTCGACGAGCCCACGCAGGGCATGGGCCACGAGGACGTGGACCGCGTCACGCAGCTGATCAAGAAGGTCTCCGCCGGCCGCACCATCTTGATGGTGGAGCACAACATGAGCGTGGTCTCGTCGATCGCCGACAAGATCACCGTGCTGCAGCGTGGCGCGATCCTAGCCGAAGGGCCGTACGCCGAGGTGTCAAAGGACCCGCGCGTGATGGAAGCCTACATGGGCACGGCCGATGCCGAGCTGCAGGGCGCGCACTGAGCGGGGGAACCAACAATGAGCACGAACAACACTCCCGCCCTCGAAATCAAGGGCCTGCAGGCCTGGTACGGCGAGTCGCACATCCTGCACGGCGTCGACCTCACCGTGAACCGCGGCGAAGTGGTCACGCTGCTGGGCCGCAATGGCGCCGGGCGCACCACCACGCTGCGCGCGATCATGGGACTGACCGGCGCGCGCAAGGGCTCGATCAAGGTCAATGGCAACGAGACCATCGGCCTGCCCACGCACAAGATCGCGCACTACGGCATCGGCTACTGCCCCGAAGAGCGCGCGATCTTCTCTAGCCTGTCATGCGAGGAGAACCTGCTGCTGCCGCCCACGCTGAAAGGGCAAGGCGAGGGCATGAGCGAGGCCGAGATCTACTACATGTTTCCCAACCTGAAGGAGCGCCGCCAGAGCCAGGGCACGCGTCTGTCTGGCGGCGAGCAGCAGATGCTCGCGGTGGCGCGCATCCTGCGCACCGGCGCCAACCTGCTGCTGCTCGACGAAATTTCGGAAGGGCTGGCGCCGGTGATCGTGCAGGCGCTGGCGCGCATGATCCGGATGCTCAAGCAGAAGGGGTACACCGTGGTGATGGTAGAGCAGAACTTCCGCTTCGCCGCGCCGCTGGCTGACCGCTTCTATGTGATGGAGCACGGCAGCATCGTCGAACGCTTCGATGCCAGCGAACTGCAGGCAAAGATGCCGGTGCTGCATGAATTGCTGGGCGTATGAGGAGCACCCATGAACCTATTTGAAATCCCCCTGCCCGCGCTGCTGTCGCAACTGCTGCTGGGGCTCGTCAATGGCGCGTTCTACGCGATGTTGAGTCTGGGGCTAGCCGTGATCTTCGGTCTGCTCAATGTCATCAACTTCGCCCACGGCGCGCTGTTCATGCTGGGCGCGGTGCTGGCCTGGATGGGCCTGGAATACCTCGGACTTGGCTACTGGACGATGCTGCTGCTGTCTCCGGTGGCGGTCGCCGTGATCGGCATCCTGATCGAAAAGATCATGCTGCGCTGGATCTACAAGCTCGATCACCTCTATGGACTTCTGCTCACGCTCGGCATCACGCTCGTCATTGAGGGGCTTCTACGTTCGGCATACGGCGTCTCCGGGTTGCCGTACCCCACACCGGAATCCCTTAGCGGTGCCACAGACGTTGGCTTCATGATGCTGCCCAACTACCGGGCGTGGGTCGTCGCAGCATCCCTTGGCATCTGTTTCGCGACCTGGTTCCTGATCGAGAAAACCCGTTTGGGAGCGTACCTGCGCGCCGGCACGGAGAACGCCAAGATTGTCGAATCCTTTGGGATCAATGTTCCATTGATGATCACCCTGACGTACGGATTTGGCGTTGCGTTAGCCGCGTTTGCTGGCGTGCTCGCTGCGCCGGTGATCCAGGTCTCACCGCTGATGGGACAGAACCTCATCATCGTCGTCTTCGCCGTCGTCGTGATCGGCGGCATGGGCTCGATCCTCGGCGCAGTCGCAACGGGCCTTGGCCTAGGCGTGATTGAGGGGCTTGCCAAGGTCGTTTATCCAGAGGCCTCATCCACCGTTGTCTTCGCCATTATGGTCATCGTGCTTCTGGTGCGACCTGCTGGCTTGTTTGGCAAAGAGAAGTAGGAGATCTGACGTGCGAAAGAACCCGTTGCCACTGCTTGTTCTGACATTCCTGCTGTTAGCGCCGTACGCAGGCGCCTATCCTCTGTTTGTACTCAAAGTTATCTGCTTCGCCCTGTTCGCATGCGCGTTCAACCTTTTGATCGGTTATGGAGGACTTCTTTCCTTCGGGCATGCTGCAATGTTTGGCGGGGCCGGATACATTGCGGCGCATGCGCTAAAGCATTGGAGCATCACCCCAGAACTCGGTCTCATTGTCGGAACACTGACAGGTGCGTTGCTTGGGGGCACCATGGGAATCCTGGCAATCCGGCGCCAAGGCATCTATTTTTCAATGATCACCCTAGCACTTGCGCAAATGCTTTACTTCGTCATGCTCCAGGCACCGTTCACGGGTGGCGAAGATGGGCTGCAAGGTGTGCCTCGTGGGAAGCTCCTTGGCGTGTTACCGCTAGACAACGACTTCGTGCTCTATTACGTGGTGTTGACGATCGCCACCGCAGCGGTCCTGCTTCTCTGGCGCGTCGTCTCCTCTCCGTTCGGCGCCGTGCTGCATGCCATTAAGGAAAACGAATCCCGTGCAGTGTCGCTCGGGTATAACGTGGAGCGCTTCAAGCTGGTGGCGTTCGTGATCTCCGCCGCGGTCGCCGGATTGGCCGGTTCTCTCAAGGTGCTCGTACTCGGCTTTGAAACCCTGTCCGATGTCCACTGGTCTATGTCCGGCACCGTGATCTTGATGACATTGGTCGGGGGGTTAGGTACACGCTGGGGACCCATGCTCGGGGCGTTGATCATCGTAGCGCTGGAAACCAAGCTGGGCGATATTGGCCACGTCTTGGCTTCACTGACCAACATCGATGCATTTCTCAAACTTGGTGAGAGCGTTACCGTCGTCACAGGAATTCTGTTTGTCGTCACAGTATTGTTTTTCCGCAACGGCATCGCGGGGGCGGTAGCCTCACTCTGGCGCCTGATTGGCCGACCTCGCATTGACGGAAGACTCCGGTCAACCGAGCGTGGGCCAGCCTAATGACCTCGGAGCTATAGCGTCGATCAAACAGGTGGTCGCCAGGAACACCGGAATGAGGCCCCCAGCGCTCCTAACGAGCCCGATCTATTGAACCCGCATCATGTTTTTGAATCGCCAGTCATCTTGGCGAGAGGCGTCGCGCCATGATAGCCACAACCTATACAACTGAAGTGTCCGCGCCATCGTCCCTTCCGCCATCCCTCTGGGCGGCAACGGCACCGGTGGCACCCAATGTTCCTCCTTTGCTGGACTCGAAGACTGTGGACGTGCTGGTGATTGGCGCCGGCTACACCGGGCTATCGACAGCATTGCATCTTGCCGAGCACGGCAGCAATGTCTGCGTAGTCGACACGCATGAACCGGGTTGGGGAGCCTCCGGGCGCAACGGCGGCCAGGTCAATCCATCCCTAAAGCATGACCCGGACGAACTCGAGAGGATGCTTGGGGGCGAGCGCGCCGAAGCACTAATTAACGCAGTGTCCGGATCCGCGGATCTGGTGTTCGACCTTGTTGAGCGATACAAGATCGATTGTCATCCAGTGCGCGCAGGCTGGTTGCAGCTGGCGTACTCTCCTAAGTCGGTGCCGGCATTGCATTCGCGCGCGAGGCTCTGGCAGCGCCGCGGCGTACCAGTTGAAATGCTTGATCGCAATGAGGTGGAACGACGTGTCGGGACGCGACAGTTTGCGGGCGGATGGTTGGACGGCAGGGCCGGGGCAGTCCAGCCCTTGGCCTATGCCCGAGGACTTGCCGACGCGGCCATTCATGCCGGTGCCACGATTCACGGTGGCAGCTGTGTGACAGGGTTGGCGCGCGAAGGCGCTAAGTGGAAGGCTACCCTTTCTACCGGCGCAGTCGTGACCGCAGAGGAAGTTGTCATCGCGACAAACGGCTACAGCGATGCACTTTGGCAAGGACTAAGGCAAACGTTGCTTACCGCTAACAGCTTTATTGTTGCCACGCGCCCGCTTCGCGGTCACATCGCGCGGACGATACTCCAGCGCGGAGAAACAGCTTCCACATCGCAGCGACTGCTACTTTACTTCCGCAAGGATCATGCCGGTCGCCTCCTGATGGGAGGGCGAGGCTTCTTTTCGGATCCTAAGCAACCAAAGGACTTCGCACATCTGGAGCGATCGCTGGCGTTGTTATTCCCGCAGCTCGGAACGCTGGAGTTCGAATACCGCTGGGCCGGGCGCATCGCAGTAACCCGGGATTTCATGCCGCACATTCATAAGCCAGCGCCTGGTATCACGATAGCGGTGGGTTGCAATGGGCGCGGAATCGCGCTCTGTACCAGCTTTGGCAAGCATCTGGCGGCCGACCTAATGAGTGGGGAACAGTTTCCCTACCCGGTTTCGCCACTTGCACCCATCCCCTTCCACAGCCTGCAGCGCTTCTATATCGCTGCAGGGGTTGCGTGGTACAGCCTGTTGGACAAGCTGTCTTGACTCGTCGCCTCTCACATTAACGCCTATCAGAGCATCATGAGTATCCAGATCATTCATTCATCATCGACAAAGAGCGATTTACTCGCCAAGGGCCCAGTGCCGGTCCCATTGAGCGAACCGGCCTGCCACATTTCGGCGTTAGAAATCAAAGTGCCTGAGCGCAAAAACTGCAAGACTGGCATTTGGGAATGTAGTCGTGGTCGCTTCGAGCGCCCGGTCGCCGCTGGTGAGGTGATGCATATTCTTTGCGGAAGTGGCGAATTTACTTCGCAAGACGGGTCAGTGTATGCGTTCAGGAGCGGGGACACGCTCTTCTTTCCACCCAATACGTTCGGAATTTGGACCATTCAAGAGACCCTACGCAAAGTCTACGTGCTGATTTAACGCGATTGTGATGTGAGGCTACTGTCGTGAAGTATGACCCATCGGAAGAATCCGCGCTGCGCTCGCACCAACGGCATGCCTGTGCATTGACGCTTGCGCCGCTTCGTTGGCTTCGACTGGAACACACTCTCGTCCAGATTAATCTTTCAACCTGACATCGAATAACAAAGGCGCTTCAGGATGGCATGGCGCGCGTCGTGCTTGACCCGGACATTCGCATCAAGGTCTCGATGACTGCCAGCCACAGTCGCCTATGCAAGTGCATGTGGCGCGGTCTGGCAAGGCACCTTCGTCCTGTTAGATGACGCTTACGCGAAGCGCATTGTCTTACTTCATTCTCCTGAACGCGACAAGCGGTCTCCCTTTTCCTGGTAATTCATCATGCATCTAAAAGATCCTTCGTTATTTAAGCAGCTGGCCTATGTCAATGGCGAATGGGTGGGATCCGATTCTGGCGCTACGTTTGACGTGACCGACCCGGCCACAGGCGAGATCATCGCGAAGGTGCCAGACTTGCGAGCCGCGGAAACGGAGTGTGCAATTTCCGCGGCGGAAGTGGCTCAAAAGGGCTGGGCACAGAAGACCGGCAAGGAGCGGGCGATCGTCTTGCGCCGTTGGTTCGACCTCGTTACCACCAACGCCGATGACCTTGCCTATCTGATGACCCGTGAACAGGGCAAACCACTTAGCGAAGCAAAGGGCGAGATAACTTACGCGGCCAGCTTCATTGAATGGTTTGCAGAGGAAGCCAAGCGCGTGGATGGCGAAGTGCTGGCGAGTCCCGCCTCCGATAAGCGGCTCGTAACGTTGCGCCAGCCGGTGGGTGTCTGCGCCGCTATCACGCCGTGGAATTTTCCGGCGGCGATGATCACGCGCAAGGTTGCGCCGGCTCTAGCAGCGGGTTGCGCCATTGTCGTCAAGCCCGCCGAACTCACTCCGCTCTCCGCACTTGCACTGGCCGAATTGGCTCGTCGGGCGGGCGTGCCAGCCGGCGTGCTCCAGGTAGTGACTGGCGATGCGAAAACGATCGGCGCAGTGCTGACCAGCAGTCCGATTGTGCGCAAGCTTTCATTTACGGGATCAACGGAAGTGGGTCGAATCCTGATGGCCCAGTCGGCGCCTACGGTGAAGCGTCTATCTCTGGAATTGGGGGGTAACGCACCATTCGTTGTGTTTGACGATGCCGATGTAGACGCCGCAGTGGAAGGCGCGATCGCGGCCAAGTACCGCAATGGTGGCCAGACCTGTGTCTGCGCGAACCGCTTCTATATCCAGGACGGCATCTACGACGCTTTCGCGACGAAATTCGCCGAACGCGCGAGCCAACTCCGCGTGGGAAATGGTCTGGAGGATGGTGTTGTGATTGGTCCGCTGATCGAGGGCGCTGCTGTTGAGAAAGTAACTTCGCTAGTGGATGACGCCATGTCAAAGGGCGCTCGCTTGCTTACGGGCGGCCGCATGCATCGGCTTAGCGGCACCTATTATGCGCCGACCGTGATCGCCGACGCCACGGCCGAGATGCGGATTGCGCGCGAGGAAATCTTCGGCCCGGTCGCGCCACTGTTTCGCTTTAGGCACGATGAGGAAGCCATTGCCGCCGCCAATGCCACGGAATATGGCCTCGCCGCCTACCTCTATACTCGTGATATCGCCCGTGCATGGCGCACAGCCGAAGCGCTGGAATATGGCATGGTGGGCCTGAACACGGGCCTGATCTCAAATGAAGTGGCTCCGTTCGGCGGCATCAAGCAATCGGGTCTTGGCCGTGAGGGCTCGCGCCACGGGATCGACGAGTATCTTGAGATCAAGTATTTGTGCCTGCAGATGTAAACTGATCCGGACGGGGATCTGGCGAGGCCGGTTGGACCGGCTCGCAGGCAACGCGCCAACGGATTCTCGCCAACGGAACCAGGACAGGGCCCGCTCTCACTGCAAAGATTCGACGACAAGTCCCTACAACGAAACGCGGAGTCGGAATAGCCTAGCCGCGGTACGAAACTGACGGCTTGGGGGGCAGCGATTGTGTCAGGCGTTTTGAAGCAGCACGTCGAGAAACCGATCCACAATGAGGTTCTTCCTTCTCGCCTTTCGCGTGGCAACCCCTAGCGTCACGACGAACTGCATTTCCTCCGGTGCTAGGGTCGCAAGCATCCCCTTCTCAAGCCATGTGGCAGCGAAATGGTCCGGCAGGAAACCGATGTATTCGCCTGTGAGAATCAAGAATGCGATGCCCTCTCGGTCCGTCGCCGTCGCGGTGCAGGCGAGGTCCTGGTGCAGTCGCATAGCTTCAGCACTCATGCGGTAGCTAGGTGCCACGGCGGGCGTATCTCGCAGGTCGGCCACTGTCACGCTCCTTGCTGACCCAAACAATCGGTGCCCCCGACTGCAGTAAAGCGATGATCGCTCTTCATAGAGGGGGCTGTAGTCCAAAGCGGTCAGGGTCGTAATGAGCGGCAAGGCACCGATATGCAACCGACCATCTAGCAATCCACGTTCAATTTCGCTAGGAGTGCTCATGCTGAGATTGACGCGCACCCCGTCACTCTGGCGCCGAATTGACCTCAGGGCGTCAGTAATGCGCATCTTGGGCTGGGTCACCAGGTTGTTCATGAGCCCAATATTGAGTTCGCCCCGCAGGTTCTGGTGGAGCTGATTCACTTCAGTCCGGAAGCCTTCAATGGCGGCAAGCACCGCCTCTCCTGCCCTAAGGACTTCGCGACCTTCGTCCGTTAGCGCGAACCCCGCACGCCAAAATACGCTCCGGCACAAATGTCGGAGCGACCGTTTGGAACGAGAAGCTCCTGATTTCCGCATCCGGCAGATTCTTGCGCACGAGTTCCAGCATTACCACCGCTTGGAGAGGGCTGTGAACCACGAGGTCTGGGTAATCCTCCACCCCGCTCACGTACTGTTTGTCGTAGTGAATGCGATGGCCGTTGAAGGTCAGCGCGGAAAAGCGGAATAGCATGACGGGGTCCGGCACCACCTCATGAACCCATTCCTCATCCAGCGGTGCGGGGAACGGGCCCGGCGCAGGCGTGGTGCGAGATGCACGCTCCCTGTAGACGATGCTTTGTTCTTCGGTTACCGCGAGCCCCTGAGAGCCGTAATATCTGTGCTCTACGGTAACAAAAACAAGCGTCCCGCTGCGACCTGTCTTAGCGTCGACTTCCAAGATGGTAGATAGCTTGGTAGCACCATCGCCGACGCGCAGCGGCTGATGAAACCTCAGACTTCCACCAGACCACATGCGGCATGGCAGTGGGACCGGAGGAAGAAAACCGCCGCGACTCGCGTGGCCGTCTGACCCCAGCCCGGAATGTCTTTGCAGCGGTAAGAAGTAAAGCCAGTGCCAAAGCGGTGCAATGGCATCGCCGCGAACGGGCGTGTAGTCCTGGTAGTCCAGCGTCGCCGCAAGCGCCTTGACAGGAAATGCAGTTATCTCATCCTGGCTTTCGGCGGTCCTCCCCACCCATCTCTTCAACTTCACGACATCTATCAAGGTCACATTCAATCACAGCGGCAGAGCTTCCACAAAACTTATACCCCGCGCCGACTCCGAAGCGTCAATGACCTGAACTCGGAGAACGCACTTCGCAGGGTCAAGACGGATGGTGCAAGTCATTCGTGTCGGACGTAGAACAAGTCATGCAGGTCGAGGAGTTTGAAGCAATTCGTCCATCGTTTGCAAAATAGCCTTCTCAGAATCGGCAGCAGTCTCCATCATCGACTTCACGTCGCAATACGCCCTCCTCCTGTGATTGCATCATGTGGTGCGCAATCGAGTATCGCGAAAGAGAGCCGGCCGGAGGCCGGCTCTTTGCCCGTATCAGTCGCGAAGAGAAAGGCAGAACTTACGAATGGCGTTGCATGCTTCGGCCAAGGATTCCTTGTCCATCGCGTACGCAATTCGGATGTACGGTCCCAGTCCGAACGCGGAACCATGGACTAGACCGACATTTGCCTCGTCCAGTATCGCCAAAGCTACGTCCTCATCGGTGCGCAGCAGCGTGCCTGCAGGCGTCGTTTTGCCAAGGAGGCCGGCACACGACGCAAATGCGTAGAACGCCCCGCCTGGAACGGTGCAACTCAGTCCTGGTGTCTCGTTGATGAGCTTCACCATCATGTCGCGTCGCTCTTCAAACACCGCTTTTGACTCGGTGATGAAGTCCTGCGGGCCTCGCAATGCCGCGATTGCAGCATGCTGCGATATTGACGACGCCCCCGACGTCTGCTGACCTTGCAGCTTCTCCATGGCCTCGAGCAGCCATTGCGGACCAGTGGCAAAGCCAATCCGCCAGCCTGTCATCGCATATGCTTTCGAAACGCCGTTCATGGTGAGCGTTCGCTCCTTCAAGCGAGGCTCGACCTGAGCGAGTGTGAAGAACTCTGCGCCGTCAAAAGTCAGGTGCTCATAGATGTCATCGGCAAGCACCAACACATGCGGATTTGCAAGCAGAACTTCAGCAAGCGCGGCGAGTTCTGAACGACTATAGACCGCGCCGGTGGGGTTAGACGGCGAGTTCAGAATGAGCCAACGTGTGCGCGGACCGATAGCTTTCGCCAAAGCCGCAGGGGTTAGCTTAAATCCGACGTCCGCATCACAGGGCACAATCACCGATGTGCCGCCGCAGAGCTGAACCATTTCTGGATAGCTCACCCAGTACGGCGCAGGCACGATGACTTCATCACCGCTGTTTAGTGTCGCGGCGAGAGCATTGAAGATGACCTGCTTCCCACCCGAGCAAACAATGGTGTCCTTCCAGGATACCTCGAGCCCATTCTCACGCCTGAATTTATCTGCGACGGCCTCCCTCAGGTCTCGCAAGCCAGCGACCTGGGTGTAACGCGTCTGGCCCCCGCGAATGGCGTCAATGGCCGCGTCGCAGATGTGCTTCGGCGTGTCGAAGTCCGGTTCGCCGGCACTCAGCGAGATTACTTTGACACCTTGAGCTCGTTTTGCTGCCACCCGGTCCATCATTCGATACGTCGCGGATGGCTGCGCGCTAGCGACATTGATGTTTAGCCGCTGCAGTTCGGGACTGGTCATGCCTTCCTCTGCAGGGTGTGATAGCCCAGAGCGGCGCGCGCTTCGCCGAGAGTTTTCCCACTGGAAATGGACGCACGGATTTGCGCTTCTACCGCCTCAATCTTCAGCGCGAGTTCTGCGACTTCGCGTGCACGCTCGCGCGGTACCACCACAACACCGTTTGCGTCTGCCACAATGATGTCGCGCGGACAGACACGGGCCGTACCAATCGATACGGGGGTGTTGACCGACTCGACCTGCACGCGGTCTTTTCCGGTACGCATGTAACGACCGCGACTGAACATCGGGTAGCCATCGCCCAAGGCCTTCGACACGTCACGACATACGCCGTCAATCACCGTTGCGGCAATGCCGCGTGCGCCAGCATATTGGGTCATGATGTCACCCCAGACCGTGCAGTCAGTACGACCGTCGTTGTCGATGACCATGACTTCGCCAGGCGCAACGTCGTCGATAAAATCGCCCACGGAACCAGGGGGCGTGCTGGCCGAGACATACTTCACCGTGAAAGCCGGACCCACAATAGTCTTGGTGTAATTGTCCAGCGGTGCGATGCCCAAGCATTGACCAGGCAATCCCAACTTGTCCATGGCATCCGACACTCCCGGCGTGTCCAGACCTTCGAACAGTGCGCACAGCTCTTTATCTTCAGCGTTCATCATCTCTCTCCTGTTGAGATAGCGTCAAAAATTGAGTTCAAACAGCGTGTCGGTACACGGATGGCCCGCCGCTGCCTCTACAACCATCGCATCTTGGTGGCGGATAATCCGCTCTCCAAGTGCAATCACCTCCTCCGCGGCATTCGCTGGGATGAATACGACCCCGCAGCGGTCCGCTATAACCAAGTCGTCTTCGCACACGACCTGTCCAGCGAATTCGATAGGCTTCCCCTGCTCTGCAACCACATTTCGTCTTCCGTTGGATGCCATGGTCACACCTCTGGCATACACTGGATAATCCAACGCCTGGATTTCAACGACGGACCGGCACAGTGAGTCCAGGACGGTCCCTCGTACCCCTCGCTGACGCGCCGCCAGACTAGCGAGGTAGTCCCACGAGGCCCTGCCCGCTACTTCAGTGGACAGAACCAGTACACGATGCTCACCGACGACTCGCGTGATTGCGCGTTCAAGAGAGCGACCTCGAGGCTTATTCCCTCCATCACGCAATCGCAGCGTACTGGCCACACCCACGAGTCGTGGCGAGCGCCACAGAGGCTGTACACCAAGAGCACCGGGCGGAAGACCGAAGACATCCAACGCCTCAGAAACGGCGTTTGTGTCGAGCCCTGCAAGGCGGTCAAGTAAGGACCTGTTGGTCATGGGGTTGCGCTCAGATTTCCTAGTAGTTCAATGTGGAGCAACTTCCCTCGTTAGTAAATTCCGAAGAGCGGATACCTCCTATACGGCAAACCTATTGGAGGCCGCCGCTGGCGGGGCTTGGCATCTCTGGTTGGCGCGAAGGGCTGTTCACTTTCAGACATATCTGTGAGACCGGTCGCTACTTCACATAGGTTGTCCATATCGACGTAATCGTGTATTCGGAATTTACCTATCTCGCTGTTTGGTGGAGAGTCCAAAGGGACCTGGCGAGCGATGTCCTTGTCGTCGTTGGGCACCAAACATTCACGACTCTTCCCTATGGCTACTAGCAACCTCATCATCCAGTCCTCGCCGGCGCTTGCGTCGCCAGCTCACATCGAGGCGTTTCAGAACGTCGTAACGCCGCACATCAGCGATAACCTTCAACGACTGTCCGGCGTCACGGGTCTGACCCGCTACCACCACAAGAAGAAGCTTGTCGGCACGGCGTTCACCGTAAAAGCGCGGCCGGGCGACAACCTGCTGATTTACAAAGCGCTGATGGAGATGCAGCCAGGTCATGTCCTCGTTGTTGACGGCGCCGGGGACTGCACGAATGCTCTCGTTGGCGAGCTCATCATGCTGTACGCACAGCAGCGCGGCTGTGCTGGCTTCGTCATCGATGGAGCCATCCGTGACACCGGCGCATTCTACGAAACCGACTTCCCCTGCTATGCACGCGGGTCCAGCCATCGCGGGCCTTACAAGGTTGGCCCGGGTGCGATGAACGTACCTGTCTCTGTGGGCGGCCAAGTCATTCACCCCGGCGACATCATCGTCGGGGACGAAGACGGCGTCGTATCGTTCCCAAAGGAGCAGGCGGATGCTTTGCTTGAGGCCGTCAAGACCACCGCGCGTAACGAGGAAGCTATCAAGGCGGAGATTGCTACGGGCACCAGAGAGCAGAAGTGGCTGGCGAAGGTACTGTCCGCTCACGGTCTGTAAGCAGCAAGAAGGGTTCGGCACGATGAGGCCGAACCTCGCTGGCCATTGCGGCCAGCGGGCACAACAGTATTAAACGTCAGCTGGTTCCCCGAGCAACATCTGCTCGAGGGAATGCCCCCCGCGAATCATCGGCCAAACCTTCTCCGAGCCGTCGACGCTGACATCAAGGAACACTGTCCTATCCTTCAGCGCGAGAGCCTCGCGCAGCGCCGGCTCAACATCCGCCTCCGAGGAAACGGCAATTCCGACATGTCCATACGCACGGGCAAGCGCCGCAAAGTCGGGCAATGCTTCCATATATGACTGGGAATATCGCCGCTCATATTCGACATGCTGAAGCTGTCGCACCATGCCCAGATAGCCGTTGTTCAACGAGATGATTTTCACGGGCAAGTCATACTGCTTGCACGTGGACAGCTCCTGGATGCACATCTGTATGGACCCGTCCCCTGTCACCGTGACGACGTCATGGTCTGGAAACGCGTGCTTCACGCCCATCGCATAGGGCAGTCCGACGCCCATCGTTCCCAGTCCGCCGGAATTAATCCATTTCCTGGGATGCTTGAAACGATAGTGTTGCGCGGTCCACATTTGGTGCTGGCCGACGTCCGAGCAGATAAACGTGTCATCCCGGGCCAGTTCGCAAAGTGTCTCGATGACAAATTGAGGCTTGATTCGGCCCGGCTCCTTAGCATAGTCAAGGCACTTCAAGGACCGCCAAGCGTCAATCTCCGCCCACCAGGCGGTGCGCGATTCCATCTGCTCGCCAGATTCCTGCAGACAGGCGATTAGCCTACGAAGGACGCGTGCCGCGTCACCAACAATCGGAACTGCAGGCTTGACGCGCTTGCCGATACTTGCCGGGTCGATGTCGATGTGGACGATTGCCCTCTCCTTGGCAACAAAGGCATCCACATTTCCGATGACTCGGTCGTCGAACCGAGCTCCCACTGCAACGAGCACATCGCATTCCTGCATCGCTCGGTTCGCCTCATAGGTGCCGTGCATTCCAGGCATGCCTAAAAAGCGCTTGTTGGTTCCCGGAAAGCAGCCCAAGGCCATGAGCGTAGTTGTCACGGGAGCATCGGCCAAGGCAGCCAGCTCTCGTACTTCGGCGCTCGCACCTGCGGCAATCGCTCCACCACCGATGTAGAGGTATGGCCGCTTGGCCGCCTTCAGGAGCTTCGCTGCTTGCCGAATCTGTCCTTCATGACCTTCGGCTGCCGGCCGATAAGACCTGATTTCCACAGAATCCGGATAGAAGAATCGACCTTGGGCCAGCGACACGTCCTTTGGGATGTCTACCAGTACGGGTCCCGGTCGTCCAGTCCGGGCAAGGTGAAACGCCTTCTTCAGCACCAGTGGAAGTTGGTCGACGTTCCTGACCAGGAAATTGTGCTTCACAATCGGCCGTGTTATGCCAACCGCGTCGCACTCCTGGAAGGCATCTTCCCCAATCATGGAAGTGGGGACATTGCCAGAGATGACTACCAGCGGGATGGAATCGAAGTATGCCGTTGCAATGCCCGTGACTGCATTGGTTACTCCAGGGCCGGACGTAACCAGCGCCACGCCGACTTCCCCAGTTGCTCGAGCGAAGCCGTCTGCCGCATGGACGGCAGCTTGTTCATGCCGAACGAGCAAGTGCATCAGCGCTGTTTGCTCAGCAATGGCGTCGTAGATGGGAAGTACCGCCCCGCCCGGGTACCCCCAAACCGAGCGTACCCCTTCGGCAACCAGCGCGGCCACCACCATCTGCGCGCCGCTCATCAGGGCACGTGTTGCAGCTTCTTTGTCCCGGCCGTTCATTCTGCGGACCATCCTTCCAATCTCATGGTTATTTGACCGCTCAGTGCTGCAGAATCTTGCCCAGGAAGTCCTGAGTCCGAGCGTGATGTGCTTGTGGATTCCCAAAGAAATGGTCCTTCGGACAGTCTTCGAGTATTTCACCGCCGACGTTCATGAAGATGACGCGGTCAGCGACCTTCTTGGCAAAGCCCATCTCGTGCGTAACCACAACCATCGTCATTCCGTCCTTGGCAAGCAGCGTCATCACGTCAAGGACTTCCCCCACCATCTCCGGGTCCAGGGCCGAAGTCGGCTCGTCGAACAGCATGACCAGCGGATTCATCGAAAGCGCCCGCGCGATGGCGACACGCTGCTGCTGGCCGCCCGATAGCTGTGCGGGATATTTGTCTTTATGTGCGGCGAGGCCAACGCGGGAAAGGTACTCAAGGCCACGACTCTTCGATTCTTCGTATTTCCTTCCCAGGACCTTCATTTGAGCGATAGTGAGGTTCTCCGTAACCGTGAGATGCGGGAACAGCTCAAAGTTCTGAAACACCATTCCCACACGGCTTCGCAAGCGCGGCTGATTTGTAGCCTTATTGTGAACAGACATCCCATCGACGAAGATTTCGCCCTGCTGAATGGGCTCTAGCGCATTTATCGTTTTGATGAGCGTCGATTTTCCCGAGCCGGACGGTCCACAGATGACAACCACCTCGCCCTTCTTGATACTTGTCGAGCAGCCCTTCAGGACCTGGAACGAGCCGTACCACTTCGAAACATCCTTGATTTCAATCATTGTCTTCGTCCCCACTCAACGAATAATCTCGACCTTCTTGTGTACACGCTTGACCATTGCCGACAGAGCGAAGCAGATGAGCATATAAAACACTGCAGCTAACAGGTATGTCTCAATCGGACGAGCGAAATTCTTCCCCGCGGTGTCAAACGCCTTCAGCATGTCATATGCACCAATCGCGTAGACCAACGAGGTATCCTGAAACAGAATAATTGTCTGTGCCAAGAACACGGGAATCATGTTCCTGAAGGCTTGCGGCAAAATTACCAAGCGCATGTTCTGTGAGTACGTCATCCCCATTGCCATCCCTGCCGACACTTGGCCGCGTGAGATAGACTGGATGCCGGCACGAATAATCTCGCTGAAGTACGCCGCCTCAAAGAAGATGAACGTTATCATCGCCGATATTTCGGCTCGATAGTTCTGCCCATAGCTACCAGGAATCATGTTGTAAACGCTTGCTGGTACCAGCAGAAAAATCCAGAGGATTACCATGACCAGCGGTATGCTTCGCATTCCGGTAA
The DNA here is from genome assembly GCF_004353535.1 of Cupriavidus sp. L7L. Classification (NCBI taxonomy): domain Bacteria; kingdom Pseudomonadati; phylum Pseudomonadota; class Betaproteobacteria; order Burkholderiales; family Burkholderiaceae; genus Cupriavidus; species Cupriavidus sp. L7L. Next base: position 22,812 of record NZ_SMNY01000026.1, on the reverse strand, counting down.
CGTAGATGGACGCTGGCACCTCGAGAGCACGGATGCCCGACAGCCGCATCAGCGCAAGAAAGGTTCCAACGACGATTCCGCCCGCCGTCGCAATTGCAGTCAGCAGAAGGCTAAAGTAGAGACCCTTCAGCACATACTGGCTAACAAAGTCCCACGTTACAAAAGAGAAGTCCAGTTGCTCCATGTCAGTGAGCTCCTGCAGTGCGTGCTTTCGACGAATACCCTGGGATTGCCAAGCGAGCTTCGATATAGGCCATCACGCGATTTATCGCAAACGCGGATACCACATAGAGGGCTGTGACTGCCAGATATACCTCGACGCCACGCCCTGTTTCCTCCTGCACCTGCATGGCGTACATTGTCAATTCGGAAATGGACACGGCGAACGCAACCGACGACGCTTTGACGATGTTCATCGCGTCGCTCGTAAGGGGCGGCATGATAATGCGCGTCGCCATCGGCAGAAGAACGTATCGATAATATTGTGGCGTTGTAAATCCAAGCGCCATGCCTGCCGCCCTCTGCCCGCGCGGCAGTGAGCCTATCCCCGCGCGTACTTGCTCGGCAATTCTGGCGGAGGTGTAGAAACCTATTGCCAGCACTACAAGCGCAAAGCTTGGCAAAGCCTGCATGGCCGGAATAAGAGCCGGGAGTACGTGATACCAGAGAAAAATCTGAACCAGCAAGGGGATGCTACGAAAGAACTCCACCCATACCATTCCGAATCGCGCGGTCCATGGACTATTCGGCAACGTTCGCAGCGTACCGATGGTAAAGCCAATAATCAGCGCAATGACCAGGGAAACTAACGATACGGAGAGCGTCCAACCCCATGCCGACAAAATCCATTGCCAATAGGTTGGATACTCTCCACCGGGATTACGCAGAAAGAACTGCCAATCCCAAGATGAGTGTGTGACTGCCATACTTGTGTACTCAGTTAATCGTCGGTGCCATAGTGGATAGGCGTGGGTGGCCAAGCGCTCTGTGTCGCCATGGCTGTGTACCGAGATTTGCCGTAGATGGTGCCTTCTTACCCCCCGCAAGCTGGGAGTAGGTCCCCCGCTGCGTGAAATGATGCGGCGGAGGAGACTATGTTGATACTTGCGGGGGCAGTTCTGCCAGACCTTTAGGTCGCGGGCTTGTCCGTCGGCGTCGCAATCGTGTCGCGAAGTTCCTTGCTCATCGGCAGGCCAACGGCTTGGCTACGCGGCGGGATGGGGTCGATGAACCACTTGCGATACAGCTTCTCGAACTCGCCGGATTTCATCATGCCGACAATCGTCTCATCGACCAGCGCTTTGAACTTCGGGTCGTCCTTGCGCAGCATGCAAGCGTATGGCTCGACTTGGAGGGCATCGCCAACAATCTCCAGGTCCGCCGGATTCTTCGCACTGGTACGCAGGCCATACAGCACAACGTCATCCAGGGCCAGTGCCGACGCGCGCCCGCTTTCGACCATCAGCAGACCGTCTGAGTGGTCCTTCGCGCTGAAGATATCGATGTCGAGCTTCTTTTCTTCGTTGTACCGCCGCGTGACAGCCAGGTTCGTCGTGCCGGTGGTGCTCGCAACTCGCTTACCTTTGAGGTCGGCGAACGACTTAATGCCTGAATCCTTCTTCACCAGCAGACGAGTGCCGGTGTAGAAGTAGTTGACAGCGAAGGCAACTTCCTTGCCCCGTGCCGAATTGTTGGTTGTCGACCCGCACTCGAGGTCAATCGTACCGTTTGTCAGAAGCGGGATGCGGTTCTGGCTCGTGACCGGGCGCCACGACACCTCCAGATTCGGCAGATTCAGCTTCTTCTTTACCGATTCGACAATTGCCTTTTCAATGTCGACGCCGTAACCAATCGGCTTCTCGGGACCGTTGAGATAGCTGAACGGTACGGATGATTCGCGATAGGCAACCACGAAGCGCTTCGTCTCCGCGATTTTTGCGAGCGTGTCTTCGGCGTGAACGGTCGTGAACGCCGATGCCAGCAGGATTGCCCCAACAGTGAAGACAGTCTTTTTCATATGGGTCCGCTTTTCCATGGATGTGTCTCCTCAGATGTGCCGGCATGATGCCGGCCACCCTCTTCCTTGTCTTTGGCTTCGCCGGCTCGAATGCATCCAGCGTTCCAGAGACCTGATTGACACTGCTGGCGCGTGCCCGCGGTGACGCGAAATGTGCGGGCCGGCCATAGCGCCGTCAGTTCTTACTTGGACGATTCGACGCGAATCGCCTCAAACTCCTTGTCATGCATGACATCCGCGACAGAGCGGCCAGAGCGCACGGCCTTGACCATCCCGTCCTGGCGACGCGTAATACGTTCGCCCAGGTCCAGTACCTCTTCGATTCGGGCTGCGGGCACAAACACCGTGCCGCAACGGTCCGCGATTACGTAGTCGTCCTCGTTCACGACAACGCCACCGAAGGTGACCGGCGTACCGGAGTCCAACTGGACGAGTCGGTTACGGGCGCTAATCATGGTCACACCGCGGCCGTAGACCGGATAGCCGATGGATTCACTGCCTTCGATGTCGCGGCTCACACCGTCGATGACCGTGCCGCGAATCTTCTTGGCAGTCGCTGCGTTCGCTACGATGTCTCCCCAGCAGGAGACACCCTCGGTTCCACCAGCGATGACCAGGACGCGGTCGTCCGTAGTCACGGCATCGATGACAGGAGTCAGCATATGAACCGTCGGCTTCGCATCGGTCTTGGGGCCGACTTGAATGGTGCTCGCTCGTCCGACGATTTTCGGGCAATCCCAAAGCGGCCGAATGCCGTACGTAGCGCCGGGAAGATTGAGGAAGTCGAGCGCGTCCGAGACGGTGTTGGTATCCAGTGCAGCGAGACGCTCGAGCAGGTTCTGTGTAGCCATCGTGAGTGTTCCGGTGGGTTTCGGTGATGACACTCTCGGCGATGGCAGAGCATATGTAAATTCCGAATGAAGGATTCCGCCCATACGTAAAACCAATCGCCACGTTAGGGCATCCACGTAAGGGTTTACCCCTTTTCCCACCTCATTTCCAACCACTTTGGTGCTTGGATACCAGTTCTTCCGTCTAGGTCACGCGCTCTTGACGCACCGTGGTGCATGTCGCGCAGCCTGAAACGGATGAACTCGCGCAGCCCGTCTCTTCAGCTGACGCATCTGCGTCGCCTGCCCAACGCAAGGCGTCCATATCTTTTCCAGAATGAAGCATTAGGCTCAAGCGAATTTACGAGACGGTGCAATGGGTTGAAAGTGTGAGCTCCGCAGTAGCGGACTCTATTCCGTGCTGGAAGCTACTAGCGCTTTCAGAGGGAGTTCATGACCCCAAACCGTTTCGCCCGAAGGATATGAACAGCAGCTCGTGCGACCCCAGTGTCGCCATCGTCGGAGCAGGCATAGTTGGCCTGTCGATTGCCATTGCCTTTCAACGGGCTGGTTACCGGGTAACCATCTACGATAGGCAGCAGCCAATGCACGGGTGCTCATTCGGCAACGCTGGCTATCTGTCACAGGCGAATATCTTCCCTCCTGCCACGCCTGACTTACTCTTGCGCTTGCCATCAATGATGATGTCGAAGGATGGCCCGCTCGTCGTGCGGCCGTCGTACCTTCCGACGATGCTTCCATGGGCGTGGCGAGCCGCAAGGGCATTGCATCCAAGACGCAGCACGCAAATCGCGAGCGCCATGGCGGGCCTTACTCAGAAGGCCGGACCCTTCCTTGAGACATATGCCGCATACGCCGGTGCCTCACATCTTATAAGCCGCGACGGTGCGCTGGTTGTCTTCAAGAACAAGCGCGCCCTGGAGGAAAAATGTGCCGCCTTGCCGTTGCTCGCCAGGCATGGCGTGAACGCTTCATTCGTGACGACCTCCGAGATTGGTGACCTGGAGCCGGCGCTGACACATGAGTTGGCGGGAGGTCTACTCTTTCCCGCTGCTGGTCGATGCAGCAATCCACGAGGCCTGGGCGAGCAATACTTGACTCACCTCACAACCCATGGCGCGCTCTTCGTTCAGGCGGCGGTGCGCAATGTGAGCGTGCGTTCCCAAGGAGGTGCGAGTGTCACCACGGACTCTGGCACGACTACCTACGACAGGCTCGTCCTTGCGTCCGGCATAGACACCGCTGCATTCATGCGCGATTTGGGATACCGCGCACCGCTTGCTGCAGAGCGCGGCTACCACTTGATGCTGCCCCATGCGCAGGTGACCCTTCGCCGCCCGGTGCTATTCGCAGAGCCGTACTTTGTTGCTACGCCGATGGATGAGGGTCTTCGTCTTGCAGGCACGGCCGAATTTGCCCATCCTTCCAGCCCTCCAAACATGAGTCGTGCCTTCATGCTCCATCGTTTAGCAGGTACTTACTTGCCGAAGATTGCAAAGGACCAAGCTCAGCCCTGGATGGGCGTCCGCCCAACCACCCCTGATGGCATGCCCATAATCGGGTCAATCGCGAACGACCGAATCATCTATGCGTTCGGACATGGGCACAACGGACTGACGCTCTCCGCGGCCACGGCCGAGTGCGTACTAGCGATTGCAGGGCGAACGAAGACCCCCGTGGACTTGAAGCCGTTCAGTGTCAGACGATTCTCGTGACGGCCGTGACACCATGTTCAGTCAGCCTCAACCCGTATATTTCCGCTCGGTCGCATTGTCAGCGCTGAGCGCGGCAATCACTGCCTTCACCAGAGGATTCTCGCGCTCCGTCGACCAGGCCACAGCAGTAGTCACCAGGTTGACAGCTTCTTTGAGAGGACGGATGACAACGTTCTCGGGGGCAGCCTTCTTGAGCGAAGCCGGCACAAGGGCAATCCCTTGTCCGCATCCGACGAAGCCTACTTGAGACGACACCGTCTTCACTTCATGGATGACCCGGGGGGAAAAACCGGCCGACCGACATGCCGCGGTGAGGCTATCAAAGTACACCGGGCTCACATGTCTGGCAAACATCACGAACTCTTGGTCAGCCAGTGCGCTCAACCGTACTCGAGTCAACTCCGCCAAAGGATGCGACCGGGGCAACGCTACAGCAAGTCGGTCCTGCTTGAGGGGCATAGAGCGGATTGACGGGCCGAGGTCCCCCTCAAGGCGGGCAAAAGCCACGTCTATCTCGCCTGAAAGTAGGGCCGGGATTGCATCCACCGTGTCGATTTCCTTTATTGACACCGTTAGTCGGGGATTGTCGGCACGAATTCGCTCAATCAACCGTGGAACCGTATCGAACAAGGCGGGAGAGATGCATCCGAGCGTCAACACCCCACTTTGCCCATGTATCGCCTCGTTGACGGCTAGCTCAAGACGGTCCAGCTGGTCGGCAAACTTTCGGACAACAGGCAGAATTGCCGCACCTACCGGCGTGAGTTGAGCCCCCCTGCTGGAGCGCTCGAAAAGCTTGACCTTCAGTGCCTGCTCAAGAATCTGAATTTGTTCGGTGACCGGCGGCTGCGTCATACCTAACCGCCTCGCAGCCTTTCCAAAATGCTGTTCTTCGGCGACAGCGAGGAACACCCACAGGTGTCGAATCAACCTGAAATTAATCATACGCCCCTCATAGGTCAAACGTATTAAAGACCGTCATAAAATCTGATTTCTCTAACATCCTAGCTTCCGCACTCAAAGAAGGCAACTTTCCGATACAGCGCGCCCGGTAGCCCTTTACCTGGCACGCCGCCGACCGATATGCGCGACCTATGAGGTCATTCCGCAATAGAGAATGGACGTGTGCCCCTATCCAAGCGAGGATGCAACAACACGACAAGAGAGGGAGACCGAGATGGCAGGAGAAGCGCTTAACGAGACCCAAACCGCGCATGCAGAGCACAACTTGGGCGAAGGTTCCCTTGTCGCGCAGTTGGAGAACCTTCTCGGCAACCGCTTCACCCGCAGCGGCTCGGTCGCAAGTCAATACCTGGCAACCGAAGGACACCTGTCAACCGCGGTGCCCTGGGGTATTGCGAAGCCATCCTCCGTCGACGAGGTCCAGGCCATCCATCGCATTTGCAATCAGCATGCGGTTCCGCTCATTCCCTTCGGCTCGGGCTCTTCTGTCGAAGGACAGGTCGCCGCCACTTCGCGCAGTCTCATTCTCGACATGCGTGAGCTGAATGCAGTGATTGACGTCGACCATGAAAGCATGACGGCGAGAGTGCAGGCAGGCGTAACGCGACTGCAGTTGGAGGGCGCGTTACGAGATTCCGGCTTGTTCTTCCCAGTCGACCCTGGAGCAGACGCCACCTTAGGCGGGATGGCGGCTACGCGCGCGTCGGGCACCAACGCCGTCCGGTACGGGACCATGCGCGAAAACACCCTGGCCCTGGATGTAGTGCTTGCCGACGGCACGCTCCTGGCTTGCGGCGCGCGTACGGCCAAGGCGGCAAACGGCTACGACCTCATGCATCTGTTCGTCGGGGCCGAGGGGACGCTGGGTACCATCACAGAACTGACAGTTCGCCTGTATCCGCGCCCTGAAGAGGTGGCAGGCGGAATCTTCTGCTTTCCCGATGTCGCCTCGGCTATCTCCGCGGTGACTGAGTTTCGTCAGGCCGCCATCCCCGTTGCACGCGTCGAATTACTTGACGCAACAACTGTACGTGCCTTGAACACCTACAGCGGGCTGACCTTGCCCGACTCTCCCATGCTACTCGTGGAATTGCACGGTAGCGCGGCTGCGGTCGCTGAGCAGTGCGAAATGGTGCGAGCTCTGGCTGCAGACAATGGTTGCACAGAGCCCATGTACGCCGACGACCGTGCACAGCGCGAAAAGCTTTGGACAGCATGCCACAAGCGCTACTACGCCTGTCGGGCGTTGCGGCCCGCCGCAAGGGCCATCGCAACAGACGTTTGCGTACCCATTTCTCGCTTGGCCGAGACCGTCGAAGCGACACTGAAGGACATTGAAGGGGTATCGATTCCGATTACTCTCCATGGCCATGTTGGCGACGGTAACTTCCACACCGTCGTCCTGCTGGACGAGACATCCCCCTCTGAACTGAAAGAGTTCAACGACTACTCCAAGAGGCTAGCGCTTCGAGCGATAGAGAACGGTGGAACCTGCTCGGGGGAACACGGCATCGGCTTAGGAAAGCAGCGCTACTTGCGTGCAGAGCACGGCGAGGCTTTGGACTGGATGCGGAACCTGAAGTCCATGTTCGACCCCCGGGGCATCATGAATCCTGGAAAGAACATCGACATCCAAGACACGGCCTCACAAAACGACTAAACAAGAATCGCCATAAGGAGACAAGCAATGAATCGTACCATCGCGTCCATTCTGAACCGCGCCATAACCCGACGAGGCGCCACGCTCCTTCTAGCGCTGCCACTTCTCCATTGTGCATCGACCTTCGCACAAGGCACGGACGCTTCGGCACAAAACTGGCCTCAGCGCCCGATTCGCATGGTCGTGCCCTACCCCGCCGGCGGCTCGGCCGATACCGTGGCGCGTACATTTGGAAAAATGCTGTCGGAAAAAATCGGGCAGCCGGTCATTATCGACAACAAGCCGGGGGCTTCTGGAAACATCGGCACCCTGGATGTCATGCGCGCGAAGGCAGACGGATACACACTTCTCTTCAATCCGTCGATTCATGTCATCAATCCGGAAATCATGGAGCGCCCGCCGTACCAGGCTCTGGAGGACTTCACTCCTATCTCCCAGGTAGCAAAAGGCCCTCTTGTCCTGATGGTGAGTTCGTCTTTGAAAGTGAACAGCCTTGCTGACTTTGTGAAGCTCGCGAAGAGCAAGCCCAAGGAAGTGACTTTTGCCACTTCCGTTATCGGCTCTGCTAGTCACCTTGCCGAAGAGCTATTTAACAAGACCGCCAAGGTAGACATCCTGATTGTTTCCTATAAAGGGAATGCTCCGGCGCTGAACGACCTGATGGGCGGACAGGTTTCTGCCATGTTTGACCCCGCGGTGACCGCAGTGCCCCTCGCGCACAGTGGTCGCGTAAAGGCTCTTGCCGTGACCGGCAAGACAAGGCTCACATCCGCACCGGACATTCCGACTGCCGACGAAGCTGGCCTGAAGGGCTTTGAGTTCTACACCTGGTACGGCCTATGGGGCCCGAAGAACCTGCCCGAAGCCATCGCCAAGAAGTTAGAGGCTGCATCTCGCCAGGTCGCCCAGAGTCAGACCTTTCAAAAAGGCATGTCTGATGAGGGTCTGCAATCTGTAGGCTCTTCTCGTACAGACTTCGCCGGGCTCATCAAGCAGGAATCCGCCTTGTATCGCTCAATCGCGCAACAGGCCAACATTCGAGCGAACTAGCCATCGATCACAGAACCAGCGCGCCAATATCGCCGAGACCGGGGGTTCATCGGCGCGGCGCAGCAGTTTCCATCTTAAGAGTATGAATGATATGAACGCTCCGACGTCACCCGAATACCTCAGCACCGCCGTGAACACTACGGACGTCTACGTTGACCCAGACCCTCAGGAAACGGCTGAGTGGCGAGATGCCTTCGCTGCGCTGGCGAGAGTCGAAGGCCCGGAGCGTGCCAAGCGCATGCTCGACGAACTGTCGCGGCTTGCTCGCGAATTGAAGGTTGGATGGAAGCCCGAACTCGCAACACCTTACGTAAACACCATCACCGTGGAAGACCAGCCCACCTTCCCCGGTGACCTGGCAGTGGAGGAGCGAATTGGGGCATTGATGCGCTGGAACGCGTTGGCCATGGTAGTACGAGCCAATGCCGCATATGGCGAACTCGGCGGCCACATTGCAAGCTATGCAAGCGCTGCCGACCTGTTTGAAGTCGGATTCAATCACTTCTTCCATGCGAAGGTTGGCACGCAGGGAGGGGATTTGGTCTTCTTCCAACCCCACAGCTCCCCGGGCGTGTACGCACGCGCGTTCCTCGAGGGACGGCTGAGCGAGCTCGACCTTCAACACTATCGCCAAGAGCTGACTGCCCCCGACAACGGTGCTCGGGGGTTGTGCAGCTATCCCCATCCGTACTTGATGCCGGATTTCTGGCAGTTTCCGACGGGTTCGATGGGCATTGGGCCTATCAGCTCAATCTATCACGCCCGTTTCATGCGCTACCTGACGCATCGCCAGCTGCTCGACTGCGGGACGCGTAAGGTGTGGGGCGTCTTCGGCGATGGCGAGATGGACGAGCCAGAGTCGATGAGCGCGCTGACGTTGGCGGCCAGGGAGAAGCTCGACAATCTCATCTGGGTGGTCAACTGCAATCTCCAGCGACTGGATGGCCCGGTCCGCGGCAATGGCCGAATCATTGACGAACTGGAGCAACTCTTTGCCGGTGCAGGCTGGAACGTCATCAAGCTGGTCTGGGGTAGTGATTGGGACGGCCTGTTCGCGCGGGACGCGAGCGGAGCGCTGAAGCAAGCTTTCTCCGAAACGGTTGACGGTCAGATGCAGACCTTCGCCGCGAAGGACGGCCGCTTTAACCGCGACCACTTCTTTGGGCAGAATCCAGAACTGGCTCTGCTGGCCCAAGGCATGACGGACGAGCAAATCGACAGGCTGAAGCGCGGCGGGCACGACCCGGTCAAGATTTACGCGGCATACGCGGCAGCAGCCCGTCACAACGGGCAACCGACGGTCATCCTGGCCCATACCAAGAAGGGATATGGGATGGGTTCCGCGGGTCAAGGCCGCATGACAACGCACTCTCAGAAGAAGTTCGAGGGTTCCGACCTGATTGGCTTCCGCAATCGCTTCAACCTGCCGCTTACGGACGAACAGGCCACGTCCCTCGAATTCCTCAAACCTGCCGATGACAGCCCGGAGATGCAGTACCTGCTGGCTCGCCGTGAAGCTTTGGGCGGCTCGATGCCTCGCCGCGAAACCGAATGTGCGGTTGTCGCCAAGCCGGACCTGCCTGCCTATGCCCAATTCGCTATCAACGCGGAAGGCAAGTCAATGAGTACGACGATGGCTTTTGTGCGAATGCTGGGTGGCCTGCTTAAGGACAAACAGCTCGGCCCGCGCATTGTGCCGATTGTCGCCGATGAAGCACGCACGTTCGGAATGGCTAACCTCTTCAAGCAGGTCGGCATCTATTCCAGCGTCGGCCAGCGGTACGCTCCGGAAGACATCGATTCCATCTTGAGCTATCGCGAGGCCATCAATGGCCAAATTCTGGAGGAAGGTATTAGCGAAGCGGGCGCTATCGCAAGCTGGACCGCGGCGGCTACGAGCTATAGCGTACATGGTTTCGCGATGCTTCCCTTTTATATCTACTACTCCATGTTTGGATTCCAGCGAGTTGGTGACCAAATCTGGGCTGCCGCCGACCAACGTCCGCGTGGGTTCCTGCTGGGCGCGACGTCCGGCCGTACGACGCTTGGTGGCGAGGGATTGCAACACCAAGACGGGTCCAGTCACCTCATGTCGGCAACAATCCCGAATTGCAAGTCCTACGACCCTGCCTTCGCAGGGGAGATGGCTGTCATCGTTGATGCCGGTATCCGGGAGATGATGGTGGAGCAGCAGGACGTGTTCTACTACATCACGCTGATGAACGAGAACTACTCACAACCGAGCTTGCCACCGGGGGCATATGACCAAGTGCTCAAGGGCTGCTACTGTTTTGCGTCCTATCCGGCCCCAGGTACGGAAGAATCGGTCGTTCTGATGGGGTCCGGAGCAATCTTGACCGAAGTAATCAAGGCAGCCGAACAGCTTCAGTCACAAGGCATCAGCGTCGATGTGTATAGCGTGACCAGTTGGAGTGAGCTGGCTCGCGACGGAGCGGCTTGCGAGCGTGCCGCGCTGCTCGGCGAAGAATCGCGGGTGCCGTATCTCCAACGACTACTGGGTGACTTTAGTGGGCCAGTGATTGCCGCCAGCGACTATGTGAAGGCAGTGCCTGAAAGCGTTCGCGCCTACCTGCCTGAGGGCGCTCGCTTCCTCACGCTTGGCACGGACGGCTTTGGACGCAGCGACACTCGAGCCGCCCTCCGCGCTCACTTCGGCGTGGATGCGCAAAGCATCGCCGAGGCAGCGAAGAAGATGCTGGAAGGCCCGGTTGTTCGTCGTTGAGCATCGCCCGCGCGGCGTGGACATGGTGGCCTCCCGCGCCACCATGTCCACGCGCCTGGCGACGACGCTCAGCCCCTTTCCTTCGGGAATCACAGTTATGAATGTCCTGGTAGTACGCAGCAAGCTGGAGGCGCTTCACGCACTGGGCATGCGTGCTAGCGAAACTATCGAACTTGAGTATGAGACGGCATGGCGAGACGCTGTCGAGCTCGGACGCCTCGGCCTACGACACGGAATTCGGGTCGTAACGCGCGGCACTGACTACATTGTCGTCTCCTCGCCGGCCGCGCTGGAAGCCGGCCTGCTCGCTCAAAAGACAACGTTTCGACAGCGGAATCTCCATTGCGACTTCTCGCTCTCTCTCATCCCGCCTGACCGGCTAGCCGAGCTAGAGAGGCGAGCGAGCATGCTTGGCGACCTCATCTTGCCACTCAGCATGCTGCGCGCTGAACCTCATGAGCGCTGGAAGTAGCGCAAGAGATAAACGCCCCAAATGCGGCAGTCGCCGTGCATCCCCAATGAACAGAATCCGCAGCATCCTAGTAGCAAATCGTGGCGAGATTGCCATCCGCGTCATGCGCGCGGCCAATGAGCTAGGAATTCGAACCGTCGCTATCTACTCGCACGAAGACCGGTTTGCCTTACATCGTTTCAAGGCTGATGAGAGCTATCTGGTCGGTCATTCACTGAAGCCTACGCAGGCATATCTTTCAATCCCCGAAGTCTTGCGGATTGCAATACAAGCTGGCGTGGATGCCATCCATCCAGGCTACGGGTTTCTGAGCGAGAACCCCGACCTTGCGGACGCGTGCGAAGCAAACGGCATAACATTTATTGGCCCGAAGTCCGACGTGATGCGCACGCTTGGAAACAAGATTGCTGCTCGCAATGCAGCTCAGCAGGCAAATGTCCCGGTGATGCCAGCATCGCCCGCGTTAGGCGAGGACCTCGAGGCAGCACTGCGGGCTGCAGACGAGATTGGCTACCCAGTCATGCTCAAAGCAAGCTGGGGCGGGGGCGGCAGAGGCATGCGCGTTATCGAAAGCGCTGAGGACCTGCGTGGGCACCTGGCCACGGCTAGGCGCGAAGCAATCTCGGCATTTGGCAACGGCGAACTCTACCTCGAGAAGCTTGTTCGGAATGCTCGGCATGTCGAGGTCCAGGTTCTGGGCGACTGCCATGGCAATCTTGTCCACCTATTCGAGCGAGACTGCTCCGTCCAACGCCGCCACCAGAAGGTCGTTGAGCGCGCGCCAGCTCCTTATCTTGACGAAGTCCAACGTACTGCGCTATGCCAAGCCGCCCTGCGACTTGCGAGCCAAGTCGGCTACACACACGCCGGCACGGTCGAGTTTCTGATGGATGCCGATACCTCGAAGTTCTACTTTATTGAAGTGAATCCCCGTATTCAGGTCGAACACACTGTTACGGAACAGGTCACAGGAATCGACCTGATTAAGGCCCAAATCCGTGTCGCCGAGGGGGCGCAGATAGGAACCCCAGAATCTGGGGTTCCTATCCAGGACAGGATAGAAATTCGCGGTCACGCTCTTCAATGCCGTGTCACAACGGAGGACCCGGAGAATAGCTTCCAACCCGACTACGGTCGCTTGACAGCATATCGAACCGGCACTGGCTTTGGGATTCGACTCGACAGCGGCACAGCCTACACCGGCGCAGTCATCACACCATACTACGATTCCCTGCTCACAAAGGTGACAGCCTGGGCCTCCACCCCAAGTGAGGCGTCGCAGAGAATGCTTCGAGCTCTGCGGGAGTTTCGAGTCAGAGGGGTGTCAACGAATCTACGATTCCTTGAGAACGTCGTCTCACATCCAAAATTCGCTGCCGGTGACTACAACACCCGATTCATCGATACGGAGCCCTGCTTGCTCCAGTTTGCCGCACGGAAAGATACCGCCAGCAAGCTGCTCCAGTTTATCGGCGAGGTGACTGTTCACGGAAATCCTGAAATGCGGGGCAGACAGGCAGCGTCCAAAAGCCAGGCGCTCCTACCGTTGCCAGCCCTCGCACATGCGACTCGAAAGGACGGGGGCTATCGTCATCTTCTTCGCGCGCAGGGCCCGGAGAAGTTTGCACAGTGGATGCGCGAACACAAGCCCGTGCTCCTGACTGACACGAGCATGCGGGACGCGCACCAGTCTTTGTTTGCGACGCGGATGCGCACGCGCGACATGGTGGAAGTTGCGCCCGCATATGCGAGCCTGCTAACCAATCTCTTTTCGGTTGAATGCTGGGGTGGCGCGACATTCGACGTTGCCATGCGGTTTCTAAAGGAAGACCCGTGGGAGCGGCTCGAACAGCTTCGCCGCGCGATGCCAAATCACTTGCTGCAGATGCTTTTGCGGTCGAGCAACGCCGTCGGCTACACAAACTACGCCGACAATGTCGTTCGACACTTTGTGCAACAGGCAGCGATAACCGGTATTGACTTGTTCCGGCTGTTCGATTCCTTGAACAACGTCGACAATATGCGTCTTGCCATTGACTCCGTTTGTGAGACCGGAGCCTTGTGCGAGGCAGCCATTTGCTATTCCGGCGATATCTTCGATGAAAGTCGCCGATTCACCCTACCCTACTATCTAAAGCTAGCGAGGGAACTTGAAGCAGCAGGGGCCCACATCATCGCCATCAAGGACATGGCAGGCCTGTGCCGTCCGGCCGCGGCCCGCCAGCTCGTATCGGCCCTGAAGCACGAGATTGGGCTTCCGATTCATTTCCACACGCACGACACTAGCGGTATTGCAGGGGCTAGTGTGTTGGCCGCAGTCGAGGCTGGGGCGGACGCCGTTGATGGCGCCATGGACGCACTGAGCGGCCTGACTTCGCAGCCGAATCTCGGCTCTATCATCTACGCTCTGAAAGGCAGCGAGCGAGAGCCCGAAGTGTCACTCGGTGATGTTCAAGCCGTTTCGCGATACTGGGAGGCGGTGCGTAGCCACTACGCTCCGTTTGAGTCAGGGATGCGCGCCGGCACATCCGAGGTCTACCACCACGAAATGCCCGGCGGACAGTATACAAACCTGCGCGAGCAGGCTCGCGCCATGGGGTTGGAATCGGAGTGGCCACGCGTCGCTTCCGCGTATGCGGAAGTCAACAAGCTTTTCGGCGATATCGTCAAGGTCACGCCCACATCAAAGGTGGTCGGTGATATGGCGCTTTACATGGTCTCCAATGGACTCGATGCCGAAGCCATCGCATCGCACGACGTACCGCTCCAGTTCCCTGAGTCCGTCATCGCGCTATTTAGGGGCGACCTGGGTTTTCCTGAAGACGGCTTCCCACCGCTCCTCCAGACGAAGGTCTTGGCCGGAGACAGACCGTTGACCGGTAGACCTGGCGCCTCACTACCCGCTGTCGACCTAGAAGAGACCAAGACCGCCCTCGCGTCGGCGATTGCGCAGACTCCTTCTGAGACCCAAATTTCATCGCATCTTCTCTATCCCAAGGTTTTCTCTGACTTCGTCAACCATAGTAGGAACTTCGGAGACGTCTCTGTCCTGCCAACGCCCACCTTCTTTCACGGAATGGAGGAAGGTGAGGAAATCGCGGTCGAGATAGCAAAGGGAAAAACGTTGATTATCCGATTGCTCGGAAAATCTGTCGCCGATGACGATGGAGAGGTAAGGCTATTCTTCGAGCTGAATGGTCAACCACGACTGGTTAGAGTCGATGCAAGGCGCGGCGATGCTGACATGCGTCGACGTCCCCAAGCGGAAGACGGCAACCCTTTGCACGTTGCGGCACCGCTTTCGGGAGCTGTTGCTTCCATCTCAGTAAAAGTAGGAGACTTCGTACGGCCCGGGGACCCGCTTCTGTCCCTGGAGGCCATGAAGATGGAAATTTCCGTTAGTGCCGAGAATTCAGGAGTCGTCGAAAAAATCCATGTCTCGAAAGGTGAGCTCGTGCAAGCTAAAGACGTCCTGATAGAGACTAAGCCGGCCTAAGCCCAAGTACTGAGCGATAAGTTCCCTGGTTGCTCCGTCTGGCGGCCAGGACCCTTTGTGCGTAAAGGCGTAATTCAGCGAACGCTTCATGCATGTTTTGTGTCCATTAACTCCGGCACCCAGACTCAAAACTAAAGCATGAATCGGGCACAGCAGTAGGTCCGAGACATCTCCGCACCATTTCCGTCGCTGCCTCCGAAACTCGGCGTCGCGTCAATGAAGGAGCTTCCCGCGCGGGTCCGACTCAGGAAGCCCTAACGCAGACGACCGAAATCGGCCACCTTCATTCACCATCTCCTTCCGCCATGGCGACCAACTACTCGCTCGATGTGCTGCTCGAAAACAACCGTCGTTGGTCTACCGAAACGAACAGCAGCAAACCTGGATTCTTCCTATCCCTGACTAATCAGCAAAGTCCTCAGTGTCTGTGGATAGGATGTGCCGATAGTAGGGTGCCCGCGAACGAACTGGTGGGACTGCAACCAGGAGAGCTGTTTGTCCACAGAAACATCGCGAACGTCGTTGCGCACTCGGACCTGAACTGCCTCTCGGTTCTCCAATACGCAATCGACGTTCTCGAAGTCAAGCACGTCATAGTGGTAGGACATTCAAACTGCGGAGGCGTGCGAGCAGCACTCGAGAACAAGCGCGTTGGAATCGCTGACAACTGGGTACGGCATGTCCGAGACGTCGTGGACAAGCATTCTGCATGGTTGAGCCGGCTCCCCAACGACCTTAAGTTGGATGCTGCATGCGCGCTGAACGCAATCGAGCAAGCTCGCAATGTCGCACTAACAACGGTAGTGCAAGATGCCTGGAGCAAGGGCAGGTCAGTTCAAGTGCATGGCCTCGCTTATAGCCTTCACAACGGATTGCTTACGCCTCTTGGTCTCTCGGTGGGCAGCACGCACGAGCTTTCGTACCTGTACCCTGAAGCAGTTCGCACGCTACCCGATAAGCTATCAGGCCATGCAGCGCCGTTTTATTTTATGCAAAGCTGAATATCGTTTATTAAGATTTCACTTACAATCTAGAAGCTCTTTCCGCAACAATCTGCGGATTTCTTTGTTCGCTATTTTCCGTGAGCACCGAAGTAGTGAATCTGAGAACATTTCACGGACTCAGTGAATGCCTTGCTTGCACCAGTTCGACGCATCGCCTTGCTAGAGCATCAAAGTGGCAAGGAAATCTTGCGTCTCCCATACGTAGAAACCCCTGAGCGGCTATAGGTTTAGCCAATTGCCATTTTCCGTTATTGCAAATTTACTTGCGCAGTTGTTTATCGGAATATTCGCGTTGCCTGTAGACCCGGTTCTGCACGCACTCAGAGAAAAAAAGCACTAGCTGATTACAGCGAATCTTGAAAAGCAAGGGGAGAATTTTTAGATGAAGAAGCAAATTTCTGTGCTAGCCGCCTGCGGACTGGTTACAGGCACTGCGCTGGCGCAGTCGAGCGTAACGCTGTATGGGGTTGTTGATACGAACATCGAGTACGTTTCTCACCTCTCCAATGGCAGCGGCGGAGGTGGCAACCGCTTCGGCGTCACTAGCGGCGGCCTTTCTGGCTCACGGTGGGGCATGCGCGGCGTGGAAGCGCTCGGCAACGACCTGAACGCGCTCTTCGTTCTGGAAAGTGGCTTCGGCACGGACGACGGCCGGTCTCAACAGGGCGGCCGGCTCTTCGGCCGCCAAGCTTTCGTGGGTCTACAAAGCAAGTCGCTGGGAACCGTGACCTTTGGCCGCCAGTACACGACCATGTTTGACGTACTGGCCAACTTCTCGCCGACGGGCTACGCCAGCCAGTATGAGCCATTCGTGTTCCTCGAAGGTTCGAATCTCCGCTCTGATAACACTGCCAAGTACGTGGGTGTGTTCGGCGGCCTGACTGCCGAGGCTCACTGGTCATTCGGAAATGGCGTAGCAGGCGCGGGCGAGGTTCCCGGACAGTTTCGCCGCGATACCGGGTACGGCGCTGGCCTGGCGTGGGCGGGCGGTCCGTTTGGCGTGGCAGTGGTCTACGACCAAAGCAATCCGAGCATCTCCAGCGGCACCGGCACGTTTATTGGAACCGGAACGAACAAGCGCGCTGCTGTTGCAGCCAGCTATTCCGCTGGTCCTGCCACGATTATGGGCGGCTATAAGTGGGGCCGGAATGAGAACGCGGCAGGGGCGGAAACCTTCCGCGACAACTACTACTGGGTGGGTACCAACTACCAAGTCACTGCCCCTCTGACTTTGAAGCTGGCGTACTACTACGCGGACATCAAGAACAACAATGGCGTGAATCCGAAGAATCCGTGGCAGGTCACGTTCATCGCGGACTACGCTTTCTCGAAGCGTACCGATGTGTATCTTACGACCGCGTATGCAAAGAACGCCGGTCTGAACTTCGACGGCTCGTATGCCTTGGCTCCTGGCGCCACCAATATGGTCGGCGCAGCGCTTGGCATCCGTCACAAGTTCTAAGGAGCAGTTTCTCATCGTTGGATGGCTCACGTCTTCTCTCTTGAGAGCCATCGTTCTGCTTGGGTGAGGTGGCGCCCGCGGGGCGTTTCGAAGTAGAAGTCTGTCAATGCGTGGCCTACGGTGATACCGCACCGTTGCCTCTTTCCCCGTTGACGCGAGACATCAATGTGATGCCCATGTCGGGTGTTTGGTCAGCCTGTTCTCCTCAGGCTGACCTTTTTTTTGGTTTTGCGGCACGGTCAGCCGAAAGGCAACAGAAAATGATCTCTGTCCCTGCGGCCTTCTTAAGACAAGCCAATGGCTTCGCCTGGTGCCAGTGTAGCGAGCGCTCTGCCGACTGGAACTGCTTGGGCGCTCGGGAGAGGACCTGCCGGTAATACCGTAGCGGCGTCGTGACCAAAATTGAAGTAAAGGCAGCGGGGAGGAACATCGGTGGCACGAAGGCAACTGCAGTAGCGCTCTGGCTGCCGCGCACACGTCTCGCCAACCAATCTCCCCTCTGCGACGGGGATGTTAGGCGGACTCAGAGACCTACCGATTTTGGGAAGGCAGCGGAACAGCGCCGCGGGCAGCGACGTTTTGTCCGCCGCAGCTCGCTTGCGTTCTCGTCGGTGCCCTAGCGCCTTCAGCGCAGTTCGAAAATCGCCTGCCCGTAGCCAACGAGCCCCCCCTCGCTTACGAGGACCCTACCTAGCCTTCCCGCATCAGGGGCGAGAATCTCGTGAATTACCGACTTAGCTAGCAAGTAGCCTACCGTTTGCCCAGCAGCAACCTCCTCTCCCTCCATTGCTGCCGGAGCGTCGCGCAATGGATGCCGAGCCGAGAATCGTCCCATCTCCTTCGAACGAATCACTTTGTCGACAGCAGAGTCGCGGACAGGCGAATGGGGCTGCCTCTCTTCTGCGCGTGCCTGAACGTGGTCCGTACCAAAGCGCAACTTGATAAAGCTACCGGGCGAGGTCTCAACCTCACACTCAGAGATGCCCAAGGCTTGAAGTTTGCCCGCCAGAGTCTCGATGTCAATCGGCTTCATGCAGCACCTCCGTGAGTCGCCAATCCGTCTTCTAACCGACGTTCGAGGTAGTGGATACCGACCCCACCCGTACAGAAACCAGTATCAGCCATCAGCGCGGCATGCAACGGGACGTTCGTATCTATCCCGCTGATTTCAATCTCGCTCAGCGCGGTTCTCATACGAGCCATTGCTTGCTCGCGGCTATCCCCATGCGCGAGTAGCTTCGCTACGAGCGAGTCGTAGTGGGTCGGTATCTCGTATCCGGAGTACAAGTGTGACTCCACCCGAATTCCTGGCCCGCCTGGCGGAATCCATGAGTGCACAACCCCTGGGGAGGGCGTGAATCGCCAGGGGTGCTCAGCATTGAGACGGCATTCGATTGCGTGGCCCCTGACATGGACCTCGTTCTGGCCGAAGGATAGTTCCATGCCCATGGCGATGCGCAACTGCTCCGCGACGATGTCAATCCCTGTTACGAGCTCGGTGACAGGATGCTCGACCTGGACCCGGGTGTTCATTTCGATGAAATAGAAGTTGCCGTCCTCGTACAGAAACTCGAAGGTTCCAGCGCCGCGGTAGCCAATGGCTACGCATGCATTCGCGCACCGTTGGCCCAAGTCCGCGATTGTGGCTCGTGGAATTCCTGGCGCGGGAGCCTCTTCGATTACTTTCTGATTTCTGCGCTGCACAGAACAGTCACGCTCGCCCAACCAGGGGTAATCGTCCTTTTCGTGCAGATTGATACGGTCAGGGTTGAAAAAACATTATGAAACAATGACTTAGCGATCCTCTGTTTCGCGCTGCACCGACCTTTCTTTGCGGATTGACACGCGGTTGGCAGGCACTGTCTCGCCAAAGTATGCCTGGCCAGCCTGCGAAACTGCTGTCGTAGCTGCCGCTGCGAAGGTACTGCCGTATTTCGGTCTCGAGCCACCGCGGTGCCAATCTGTGGCAGATTTTGCTCTGCGGCGTTCGATGGCAGTTATGCCATAGCCTGTCGGGTTGTTGCGCCACTGCCTTGGATCAGCGAGTCAATGTAGCGCTCGACACCGAAGCTGAGGATCCCCCGGAAGTTGCTGTGCCCGGAATGCCCCGGCCCCATGCGGCGCAGCCAAGCGTCCTCGATGTTCGTGCCCCCCTTGCGAAGTCGCTCGACGACATCGTTCATGCGGTTGGTATTCCACGCCAGAACGACGTTGGTCAGAAGCGCGTGCGCCCCCGAGATCGCCGTCATCTCATCGCCTCGCCGGCCGCGTTCGTGTGGTACCCGGCCAGCATGGATCGCGCGCTGCAACTGGTGCACCGATTCCCCTCGGCTGAGCAACGTATGGATTTCACGGCGGAAGTCTTCAATGGTCACGTAATCGCAGAGGAAGATGCTACGCAACAGCCGGCCGAGATGCTCGGCAGCTTTGTGCGCCTTGTTGGTCCGGGCGGCGCTGCCCAAACGTTGCATGGCGAGCTCTGCGCTAATGCGGCCGATGCGGATCGATGCCAGCACCCGTAGAAAATCATCCCAACCCAGGCGTATGGCTCTCAAGGACAAGCGCTTCGTGGTGATACGCTCGATGCATTCCGGCACTTTGAACTCTGCTGGCAAGTACAGCTTGCGCTCTGCCAGATCGCGCAGCCGCGGGCATAGATCGAAACTCAGGCCCTTGGCCAGGGCCATCGCGCTGTTCGTGTAGCCGTGGGTATCCACTGCCAGTAACGACAGGCGGATACGGTCCTCGCTGCGATTGTGTTGCTCTACGCCTTCGATGGCAACCCCTGCCTGACGCTCGTTCAAGACGATCGGTTGGTCATAGACGATGCCCCACTTGTCGAGCACGTGGGTGTAGATGCCGGTCGCGTAGGTGCGTCGACGCGGATCAACACGAGCGATCCACAGATGTCGTGAAACGTCCAGTGACATCATGTCGGCCGATGCCTTCTTTCCGGTGCCCCAGTGCGTGGCTAATGGGATCTTTCCTTGAAATTCAGCCACCACCTCGTTGGCCCGGCGCAAACGGCCATGGGTCTCCAGTCCTCGCATGGCAAGTGACACCTGGGCGGTGTCGATGCCGGGAATCATCGCAGCAATGCCCTTGGCATCGATCTCGGTGCCATGGGCGAGCAAGGCCGCGTAGGTCGACAGCAGTTCGGCCACGGACTTCGCCCGGTGCCCGAGCAGCACCTCGCTAAAATTGGTCGAGGCGTCGACCTCCAGCAATAGGTCTGGGAACTGCACTTCGCCGATTGTCTTGTAGATCAAGTCGCGCGTGCGGCGCGGCTCATCGTCCTGCTCCAGCGCCACAATCGCCGGCAGGTGAAGCATGCCGTCGTCTCCAATTTCGATCTTGCCTTTAGCGGAGGCCTCGGCCACCGCAGCCACACCAGCACGAAGCGTATCCAGTAGCTGTTCGATGAAGGTATCAGCCGCCGCTGGCAGGCCCAATAGCCCGAGATACTTGACACGGTCGCGCTCCCACTCCTTGGCAGGGATGAGCATTTGGTCGGCATCACGAAAGCGCATCGAGTGGTCAATCCATACGCTGCCCCGACGCAGGCTATTTCGTAGCGACATCATCGTGCAGGCAGAGAAGGCCTGATAGCCGCGCTTTGGGTCAGGATCATGGACGAGGTCATGCCACGCCGTGCCAACGCCGGTCTCCGAAAAGTCTTCTGGCAGAGCATTGATCTTCCGTGTCTGCAGGTCGCGCCACGTCTTGAGGTTCGCAAAGCCGGGATCGTCTTCCCTGCCGCCGAATTCCAGGCCTTCCAGGCCCGACAGCAGAGCGTGAATCCGCTGATGGTCACCGGTCAGCGCCGCGCGCACGTGTGACGCAAAGCTCGAATGCGCCGCGTCGGTGACGACGGCCAGGTGCTCCAGGGCTTCATCCACTCGCTGCTCGGTCGGCTTGCTCTTGTCTTGCAGGACGGCCTTGGCCTTGAGCGCCTGCTGCCTGTCTTCCACGGCGGAGCGGGTGTGCGTCGACTGCGCCGTGCTGGCCGCGCGTCGGAACAGATCCTGGCTGCGTCGGCTGGCCTGGTGCATCGCGATATCGGTGAGTTCCAGCAAACTCATCCGTAGAAAGCACACCAGTTCAAGCGCCTGGGTGCTCTCCTTCAGTGTTTTGGTCTTGGCCGGACGCCTTGCTTGCACCTTCTGCGCATAGGCACGCAGTTTGGGCAAAGCGATGTCATCCAGATTCCACTCGTGCACAGCGAGGGACTTCAGGTAGCGGATCTTGTCCAGCGTTTCAGCGAGGTTCTTCGGGCCGTTGCGTCTGGAAGGCGCCTTGATCCACTCGAGGTGCGTTGCAGAGCCGTCAGCCCGTGGACTGCGGACGGATTCCATGCATTGCTGCAGCGTGGCCACCGACACTGCGCGGTTGACCACTGCGAGCATTTGCGCCTCGTAGCTGGAAAATGCATGCCGTGCCAAGTTGGTGATCTGGCGCTGGCCGGGAATGAGGCGGCAGCGATCGTATAGCCATCGCTGAGCGGTGGTGACAAGCTCATCCACGTCTGCCGCAGCGGCAGCTTGTACGCGGAGCATCTCTTGCAAAGCGGTCTGGCTGGTGACATCAAACGGCTTGATGCCAAGGTGCTCCTTGACCCATTGCTGATGCTCGTACAACGTCGGACGTCGTTGGTACAGTGACTTCAGGCTGGCAATCGACAGCAACGGCGCGGAGAAAGCTTCGCACACGTACTGAAGGAGATTGCGCGGAACGACAGCAAACCGGTCCAACGGCCGACCGAAGGCCCGGAGGCAAACGAGCTGCAGGCCGACCGCGGCGAATCTGTCGGCCCGAAACCGCTCCCGTATTGCCGCGATGTCAGCACTGGTGAGCTGAAAAAAATGTTGCAGGTCAAATTCTGTCAAGCGGGCAGGCAACTCTTCCCTACCAACGTAGCGATACGCAAATGCCGACATCTGCACTTTTGGGGTGTCGTTCGGGTCAAAACTGTACGACAAGTGCTCGGATGGCCGCAATAACGTCAACGACTGGGCAGGAGACTCGGGGCTGATTGTGATAACCGTATCAATCGGCAAGAAGTCGGGTAGCAGTGGCGCATTACTGCGCCACCGCCCCCTTGGAACCGTACAGGCGAGTTTCCCCGCATACGGCTCGAGCCACTCATCAGCGCCATGGGCTGGCACCGGGTAGTCTGGCGAAGCGTTTCAAGGTTCGACGACGGGCGAAATACTCGGTCCATTCCGGGTCGAACGGGTTAGCAGATGCACGGATCTTGACGTGGCGGATGATCGCCACTGTCGATGCACGGAAGAGTTCAAGACCAAAGGTTTTGCCCTCGGCTGCACTCGTCGTGGCGAAGTTCCACTGCCTGCTTCTGTCCGTGGGAAAGTACCGACT
>NZ_SMNY01000025.1:0-173429 GCF_004353535.1 Cupriavidus sp. L7L | reverse complement strand
CGCCGCGGCGCATGCACCCGACCTGCCGCCGCCGGCGCTGGTACAGCCGCCGCTGCTGTCGCCGGCCGGCGCGCTGGCGCCGGGCACGGTGACGCGCCAGGGAGCCGGGCCGGCGACGGCAGCCACCAGCGCGGCGCCGGTGCCCGCGCAGCGCGTGCTGCTGCGCGGCGATGCCGCCACGCCGGCGCTGACCGCCTACTGGTTCGTGCCGCGCGAAGGCGCCACGCCGCGCGCATTGCCGGTAGTGGTGGCGCTGCATGGCTGCGGCGGCCTGCTGTCCCCGCGTGACCCCATGGCCACCAGCGACGGCGCCGACGCCTCGGCGCTGCTGCAGCAACGCTACCGCGAATACGCCCAGTGGCTGACCGCGCGCGGCTACGCCGTGCTGATGCCCGACAGCTTCAGCGCCCGCGGCAAACCGCACGGCATCTGCACCGAGCCGATCGACAACCGCGGCATCGACGACCGCACGCGCCGCGCCGATGCGCTGGCCGCATTGCGCTGGCTGGGCAGCCAGCCGGGCGTCGACCCCGCGCGCATCGTGCTGCTGGGCTGGTCCAACGGCGCGCAGGCGGTGCTGGCCACCGTCGACGCCAGCCGCCCGTGGCCGGCCGGCACGCCGCAGGTGGAACGCGCCGTCGCGTTCTATCCCGGCTGCAAGCGCGCGGTCCGCCAGCACGATTACCGGCTGCGCACCCCCATGCTGCTGATGATCGGCGGCGCCGACGACTGGACGCCCGCGACGCGCTGCGCCATGCTGCAGTCCGCCGTGCTGGCGCGCCAGCCCAACGCGCGCTTCCGGCTCGAGATCTACCCCGGCGCCCATCACGGCTTTGACGGCACCAGCGAGCTGCACGTCCGCCACGACGTGCCCGCTGCCGGCAACGGCGGCGGCGTGCGCAAGGCGCGCGCGGTGACCGTCGGCGGCGACGCGGTGGCGCGCGCCGCGGCGCTCGCGCAACTCGATTCCTGGCTCGCCAGCCCCGACCCCTGAGGCGCACCGAGGGCCCGCAGCCAGACAGACCCAACCCGGGGCGGCCCGCCGCCCCGCCGCAACAGACAGAACGAAAGAACCGAACAGGAATACCGCCATGCAATGGGAAGTGGTGATCGGCCTCGAAACGCACGCGCAGCTTTCGACGGCCTCCAAGATTTTTTCTGGCACGTCCACCGCCTTCGGGGCCGAGGCCAACACGCAGGCCTCGCCGGTGGACCTGGCGCTGCCCGGGGTGCTGCCGGTGCTCAACAAGGGCGCGGTCGAGCGCGCGATCCAGTTCGGCCTGGCGATCGGCGCTACCATCGCGCCGCGCAGCATCTTCGCGCGCAAGAATTACTTCTACCCCGACCTGCCCAAGGGCTACCAGATCAGCCAGTATGAGATCCCGGTGGTCCAGGGCGGCACCATCACCATCCAGGTCGAAGGCAAGAAGGGCGAGTTCTACGAGAAAACCGTCAACCTGACGCGCGCGCACCTGGAAGAAGACGCGGGCAAGTCGCTGCACGAGGACTTCGCCGGCATGACCGGCATCGACCTGAACCGCGCCGGCACGCCGCTGCTCGAGATCGTCACCGAGCCCGACATGCGCAGCGCCGCCGAAGCGGTGGCCTACGCCAAGGCACTGCACTCGCTGGTGGTGTGGCTGGGCATCTGCGACGGCAATATGCAGGAGGGCAGCTTCCGTTGCGACGCCAACGTGTCGGTGCGCCCGGTCGGCCAGAAGGAATTCGGCACGCGCCGCGAGATCAAGAACCTGAACTCGTTCCGCTTCCTGCAGCAGGCCATCGAATACGAAGTGCAGTGGCAGATCGCAGAAATCGAGGACGGCCGCAAGATCCAGCAGGCCACCGTGCTGTTCGATCCGGACACCGGCGAGACCCGCGCGATGCGCACCAAGGAAGACGCGCACGACTACCGCTACTTCCCTGACCCGGACCTGATGCCGCTGGAGATCGAACCGGCCTGGATCGAGCGCGTGCGCAATGCGCTGCCGGAGCTGCCGGCCGCGATGCAGGCGCGCTTTGTGTCGCAATACGGCTTGTCGGCGTATGACGCGACCACGCTGACCGCGACCAAGGCATTTGCCGCCTACTACGAGGCCGTGGTCGCCGATGCCGGCGCCGCCAACGCCAAGCCCGCCGCCAACTGGCTGATGGGCGACGTGGCCTCGCAACTGAACCGCGAAGGCATCGCCATCGACGACGCACCGGTCAAGCCGGCGCAGCTGGCCAGGCTGCTGGCGCGCATCGCCGACGGCACGGTCTCGAACAACACCGCCAAGAAGGACGTGTTCCCGGCCATGTGGGCTGGCGAGCACGACGGCGATGCCGACGCCATCATCGCCGCCAAGGGCCTGAAGCAGATGTCGGACAGCGGCGAGCTGGAGAAGATCATCGACGACGTGCTGGCGGCCAACGCCAAGTCGGTCGAGGAATTCCGCTCGGGCAAGGAAAAGGCGTTCAATGCGCTGGTCGGCCAGGCGATGAAGGCGACCAAGGGCAAGGCCAATCCGGCGCAGGTGAACGAGCTGCTGAGGAAGAAGCTGGGCTGATCCAGGCCTGCCAGCTGTTTGCTACCTCTCCCGCGATGCGGGAGAGGACTACATCCCCGCCCTCCCCTTCACCGTCTCCTCCAGCAGCGACCTCAGCTTCGCCAGCGCCCCCGGATCCCCGCGCGCCGCTGAGCGCGCATACCAGATCTTCGCCTGCTCGATATCGCGATCGACCACGCCCGGCTCGCCGTGCTCATAGAAGCTGCCGACGATGTACTGCGCCCCGCCATCTCCCGCACTCGCCGCGCGCCGGTACCACGCAAACGCCTGCGCATAGTCGCGCGGCACGCCGCGACCGGTGAAGTAGTTCGTTGCCAGCTCCATCTGCGCCTGCACGTGCCCGCCTTGCGCCGCGCGCTCATACCAGCGGTTCGCCTCTTCGAGCGATTTCGGCACCAGCTGGCCGCGCTCGTACAGATCGCCCCAGGTGTATTGCGCATGCGTCATGCCGTTGTCGGCCGCCCTGCGCAGCCACACCAGGGCCTCTTGCGGCCGCGCAGCGGTGCCCTCGCCACGCAGCAGCATCATCGCGTAGTTGAATTGCGCCAGGCGGTTGCCCTGGCGCGCGGCGCTGGAGAAGCCCTGCAAGGCCTCGTCGAAGCGGCCCGACTCATAGGCGGCAACGGCGTCGCGGGTCTGCGCCTGCGCGGGAGCGGGCGGCTGGGGTGCGGCGGCGGCGGGCGGCAGGCACAGCCATGCACAGCAGAGGATGCCGGCCAGCACGGCGGCATGCGGGGAACGGGCTTTCGACATGGCGGACTCCGGGCGCGGCGCCTTCTTTGCTCCAGTGTAGGAGTCAGCGGGGGCACCCGGTAGGCGGGCCAGTTTATCGATGCGAATAATCAATCATATGAAAAATAATGATCCATCATTCTTATCATCAATAAATTAGCGATCGGATCATATCCATCCCGCGCGGTGGAGCCGCCGCCACAGCAGTCCGCACGCCACCGCCGTCACGCCGATCACTGCCGGGTAGGCGTAGTGGAGAGTCAGCTCCGGCATGAAATCGAAGTTCATCCCGTACAGGCTGAACACCACCGTCGGGAGCGCCAGGATCGCGCCCCAGCCGGCAAGCCGCTTGACCACCTCGTTCTGGCCCACCGTCACCAGTGCCAGGTTGACCTGCACCGCGGTGGTCAGCATTTCGCGGATCACGTCCAGCGTGCGCACCAGCCGGCTGGCGTGGTCCTCGATGTCCCGGAAGTAGGCGCGCAGTTCCTTCGGCACCAGCTCCTCGTGCAGGCGGATCAGCTGGCTGCACATGTCTTCCACCGGGCTGACCGCATTGCGCAGGCGCAGCACCTGGCGCTTGACCCGGTACAGATTCTCGATCGCCCCGCGGTCGAACTCGTCGCGGAAGATGCCCTGCTCCAGGTCCTCCAGCGTGTCTTCCAGCCGCGTGACGATCGGCAGGTAGTGATCGACCACGAAGTCCATCAGCGCGTACAGCACGTAGCCGGGTCCGTTCGCCAGGCCTTGCGGGTCGCTTTCGCAGCGCTCGCGCACCGGAGTGTAGGCGCTGCTCGCACCATGGCGCACCGAGACCACGTAGTTGGGACCGACGAACAAATGCGTCTCGCCGACCACCACTTCGTCCTCGGCCAGCTGCGCCGTATTGAGCACGACGAACACCGAATCGCCATAGGCCTCCAGCTTGGGCCGCTGGTGCGCATCGAGCGCATCTTCCACCGCCAGGTCGTGCAGGCCGAAGGCGAGCTGCACCTTGCGCAGCAGCGTCAGGTCTGGCTCATGCAGCCCGAGCCAGACAAAAGTGCCGGGCACGCCTAGCACCGTGGGGATCTCTTCCATGCCGACCGTGCCGAGCCGCTGGCCCTGCCGGTAGGCCACGCAATTGACGATGGCGCCCATGGGAACTCCGCTGTCCAATGGCGCAATCGTAACAAGGCTTTGCAAATTGCTACGGCGGCGAGAGCCGGCCCTGCGTGTCGCCGGTCACTCGGCGCCGGCGGTGCGAGCCGCGTGCTGCACAACGCGCGGGCAGATGGAACGCACAGGGCACCTATTGCGGCTCGATCTCATGGATCGCGCCAATTGTTACAGTTCGCGTGTAAGACAACGTTAGAATGTGGCATTTCCACGGTCACCCGGCTATGTCCCAGAAGAAATCGCCACGCTTCGAGCTGCGCAGTGGCAACGTCGATGCCCTCCTTCTCGCCCTCCAGACCGCCGACATGGCTGCGCTGCGGGATGACCTCCTCTCCCGGTTCGAAGCCACTCCCGATTTCTTCTCCAATGACGTGATCGCGCTGGACCTGCGCGCGCTCGAGGACGATAGCGAAGTCGCGCTCGGCACGGTGATCGAGACCCTGGCCACGCTCAAGGCACGCGCCATCGGCGTGGTAGCCCGCGCCGGCCAGCGCGAATGGGCCGAGCGCTTCGGTCTGCCGCTGCTCGACAGCCAGAGCCGCCGCGGCAGCGGTGCCGGCGCCGATCGTGCCGCCGAGGCCAAGGCCGCCGCCGAGGCGGAACAGGCCGCTGCTCAGGCCGCCGCGCAGGCCACCACCGACGCCGCGGTCGCCGCCGCGGTGCGACAGCACCAGACCCTGCTGATCGACAAGCCGCTGCGCTCGGGCCAGCAGGTCTACGCGCACGGCGACGTGGTGATCCTCGACGTGGTCAGCTATGGCGCCGAGGTCATTGCCGAAGGCAACATCCATATCTATGCCCCGCTGCGCGGCCGCGCGCTGGCGGGCGTCAAGGGCAACACCGGTGCGCGCATCTTCAGCACGTGCATGGAGCCCGAACTCATTTCCATTGCCGGCATCTACCGTACCGCGGAGCAGACGCTCCCGGCCGACGTGCTCGGCAAGACGGCCCAGGTACGCCTGGCCGAAGAAAAACTGATCCTCGAGGCGCTGCGGCTCAAGTAACCGCACCGGCATCGGGGACCCCAATCAAGCAGCGCAAGCTTCAACCTAATTACTGGACCAAAGAGCCATGGCAAAAATCATCGTTGTGACCTCCGGCAAGGGAGGCGTCGGCAAGACCACCACCAGCGCCAGCTTTGCCGCCGGCCTGGCCCTGCGTGGCCACAAGACTGCCGTGATCGACTTCGACGTCGGCCTGCGCAACCTCGACCTGATCATGGGTTGCGAGCGCCGCGTGGTGTACGACCTGATCAACGTGGTGCAGGGCGAAGCCAACCTGCGCCAGGCGCTGATCAAGGACAAGAAGTGCGAAAACCTGTTCATCCTGCCGGCCTCGCAGACGCGCGACAAGGACGCGCTGACCAAGGAAGGCGTGGAGAAGGTCATCAACGGCCTGATCGAGATGGACTTCGAGTACATCGTGTGCGATTCGCCCGCGGGCATCGAGTCGGGCGCGCTGATGGCGATGTACTTTGCCGATGAGGCACTGATCGTCACCAACCCCGAAGTGTCCTCGGTGCGCGATTCGGACCGCATCCTCGGCATCCTGTCGTCCAAGACCAAGCGCGCCAGCGAAGGCGGCGATCCGATCAAGGAACACCTGCTGATCACCCGCTACAACCCCAAGCGCGTGCACGGCGGCGAGATGCTGTCGCTGACCGACATCCAGGAAATCCTGCGCATCAAGCTGATCGGCGTGGTGCCGGAATCGGAAGCCGTCCTGCACGCATCGAACCAGGGCACGCCCGCCATCCACCTGGAAGGCAGCGACGTAGCCGACGCCTATGGCGACGTGGTGGACCGCTTCCTCGGCAAGGACAAGCCGATGCGCTTCACCGACTACCAGAAGCCGGGGCTGTTCTCCCGCATCTTCGGCAACAAATAAACGGTCCGGAGGCTCATCCCAATGTCGATCCTTTCCTTCCTGCTGGGGGAGAAGAAAAAGTCCGCGTCGGTCGCCAAGGAGCGGCTGCAGATCATTCTCGCCCACGAGCGCACCGGCCATTCCGCCCCCGCCGACTACCTGCCCGCGTTGCAGCGCGAGCTGGTGGCGGTGATTTCCAAGTACGTCAAGATCAGCGACCAGGACCTGCGCGTCAGCCTCGAGCGCCAGGACAACCTCGAGGTGCTCGAAGTCAAGATCGAGATCCCGCAAGGCTGATCCCGGTCGCCATAGCCCGGTCCCCATCCGTCCCGCTACAGGCCAGGGCGCAGTGTCTGCGTCCTGGCCTGTAGTCTTTTGCGCTCCGCCATCACTTCACCAGCCCAGTGCCCAAGCGGCCTGGCGGCATTGCGCGTCGCACCAAAACTGGAATTTGTAGCGGCGAGACAACGAATTCGCACCAAAATCCTGCTTGAAAGCCGGGCTTGGCGGACATTTGTGTCCTTACTGCTTACGTTTTGTTAAATTTTCGCCGGCGTTTACACGAAACGTAGACCTTCTCCCTGCCGTGATCCGGCAGAGAACAGTACAAGACAGAAAAGGAGCACCATGAAGAAATCGGCCATCGTCCTCGCAGCCGGCAGCCTGTTGGCAGGTTCGGCCTTCGCCCAGTCGTCCGTCACCCTGTACGGTATCGTTGACCAGAGCATCCGCTTCCAGACGAACGCGAGCGCCAACAACGACAACTCGTGGGAACTGACCAACGGCGCAGTGACCAACAGCCGCTGGGGTATCAAGGGCAGCGAAGCGCTGGGCAACAACCTGAAGGCGATCTTCCAGCTGGAAAACGGCTTCGATCCGGACACCGGCCGTGCCAACCAGGGTGGCCGCCTGTTCGGCCGTCAAGCCTATGTGGGCCTGTCGGGCGACTTCGGCACGATCAAGCTGGGCCGCCAGTACACCGAAGGCTTTAATTTCTTCGGCGACTTCGATCCGCTGACCATCGGCAACTACACCAACAACGCCTGGCCGTTCTTCCTGACCAACTTCCGTAACGACAACGTCGTCAGCTACGGCGGCAAGTTCGGCGGCCTGGACGTTGGCGCCAGCTACGGCTTCGGCGAGCAGCCGGGCAGCATGAGCCAGAACCAGTACTGGGGCACGCGTGCCGCTTACACCTACGGTCCGTTCGCCGTCGGCGGCGTGTACCAGGAAGTGCGCAACACCACCGGCCAGAAGCAGCAAATGTGGGGCGCTGCCGGTAAGTACTCGATCGGCCCGGCAAAGATCTTCCTGGGCTACATCGGCGGCCAGGACCGCACCGGTTCGGTCGACGCTTCGCTGAACTTCACCGGCGGCGCTACGAACAACCCGGTCCCGGCTGGCGGCAACTTCGCGGCTAACCCGCGCAAGGACACCATCGGCTACATCGGCATGACCTACCAGGCCACCCCGGCCCTGGCCCTGACCGGCGTGTTCTACGGCGACTACGTCGAGAACGTCAACGGCGTGAGCGACAACAACGGCCGCCGCTACACCGGCGTGCTGCTGGCCGAGTACTCGCTGTCCAAGCGCACCCAGGTCTATGGCACCGTGGACTTCAACAAGGTCTCGGGCGGCACCATCACCGAAATGCCGGGCCGCAACAACCAGACCGGCGCTGCCGTCGGTATCCGCCACATCTTCTGATCGTTACCCGATCAGCAGTCCCTGGCGAAAGGCACCTTCGGGTGCCTTTTTTTCATGGGCGTGCGCTGCCCTCGTGCCTGCCCTCATGCTTCCCTCACGCGGCGGCGCGCTCGATCCGTTCCAGCCGGTAGCCATGCGTGTAGACGGGCGTCAGCCGCAGCGCCTGCGACGCCTGCAGGCCGAGCTTGCTGCGCACGCGCGACACATGGGTATCGATGGTGCGCGACAGCGAAGAGATCTCGCGCCCCCAGACCGCGGCGGTGATGTGGTCGCGCGTGACGATGCGGCCCTCGTTGCGGAACAGCAGCACGGCGAGGTCGAACTCCTTGGGCGTCAGGCAGATGGGATGCCCGTTGCAGGTGGCCGTGCGCATGGCGCAGTCGAAGGCGTATTCGCCCAGCCGCAGCGGGGCGTGCGGCGACTGCACCGGGGGATAGGCGCGCCGCAGCAGGCATTCCACACGGGCCGACAGTTCGGCGGGACGCACCGGCTTGACCATGTAGTCGTCGGCGCCCGCGGCGAGCGCGCTGATGATGTCCTGCTCGGCATCGCGCCCGCTGAGGAACATCACCGGCACGCGCCGGTCGAGATGCGTGCGCACCCACGCCAGCACCTCGCGCCCGGACAGGTCCGGCATCGACCAGTCGAGCAGCAGCAGGTCGAAGCACGCATTACGCAGCGCCAGCAGCAGCTTGCGACTTTCGGTGAAGGTCACGCACTCATGCCCGCCGCCGGCGATGATCCGGCGGATCAGCGCCGCATCGGCGGGCGCGTCCTCTAGCGATGCAATCTTCTTTCCCATGTGTGGTCTCCGGCGACGTTCGCCCGCAGCGCACAGTCGCTGCAGTCGTAGCGCGTCATTTAAGACCGCGTGCCCCGCCGGACGAATAGGAAAGACCTCAATTCGGGCTTTCAACAATCTTTTACTTCTTGCCTCAGCCAGGCGCCCATAACATGGCTTCGCCATTGCCGGCGGCATTGCGCCGGCAGGAGGAGCCACGACCGTGAAGATTGCCTCGCTGCAGGCCGATCCGACCCTCGCCATCCGCATCGAACAGGCCCTGCGCCTTGACGGCCACCAGTGCCGGCGCTACCTCAGCGGCCGCACGCTGCTGGGCGCGCTGCACGCCGAGCCGTTCGACCTGCTGATCCTCGATTGCGAAACGCCGGGAATCCCGGCGCTGGATGTGCTGGCGTGGGTGCGGCGCTCGCTGGGCCATGAGCTGCCGGTGATGCTGACCGGCGGCTCGAATGAAGAGGACTTTGTCGCGGCCTGCTTTGCTCAGGGCGCCGACAGCTACCTGCCGGGGCCGCCGCGGCTGGGCGAGCTGGCCGCGCGCGTGCAGGCGCTGCTGCGGCGCGCGCGGCCGTCCACGCAAGCCTGCGAGGTGGCGCATGGCGCGTTCCGCTTTGCCCCTTCCGAGCGGCGTGCCTGGGTGCATGGCAGGCCGGTGCCGCTGGCGCCGAAGGAATTCGACCTGGCCGTGCTGCTGTTCCGCAATCTCGGCTGCGTGGTGCCGCGCCAGACCATGGTCGACCAGGTCTGGCGGTATCACA
Organism: Cupriavidus sp. L7L; assembly: GCF_004353535.1. Lineage (NCBI taxonomy): Bacteria > Pseudomonadati > Pseudomonadota > Betaproteobacteria > Burkholderiales > Burkholderiaceae > Cupriavidus > Cupriavidus sp. L7L. The sequence continues at coordinate 163,860 of NZ_SMNY01000025.1, read as the reverse complement.
TCGAGCCGACCTCGCGCACGGTGGACAGCCACCTGTCGCGCGTGCGCACCAAGCTGTCGCTGTGGCCGCACAACGGTGTGCGGCTGTCTGCGGTCTATGGGCTGGGGTGCCGGCTCGATACCGCCTGAGCCGGCATTCGCCAGGTCAGTCCGCCTTGATGCCGGCTTCCCTGACGATGCGTGCGTTCTCCGCGTACTCCTCGCGGATCGACCTGGCGAACTGCGCCGGGGTGCCGCCGGTGGGCACTTCGCCGCCCTTGAGCAGGCGCTCGTGGACTTCCGGCTCGGCCAGTGCCTTGTTCAGCTCGGCATTCAGGCGCTCGATGATCGCCGCGGGGGTCTTGCCCGGCGCGAACACGCCGAAGGTCGAAGTCAGGTTGGCCTTGGGATAGCCAAGCTCGGCCAGCGTGGGCACCTGCGGCAGGCTCTCCAGCCGCTTGGGCGCGCCGACCGCCAGCGCGCGCAGGCGGCCGGCCTGCATATGCTGGGTTAGCGCCGGGCTGGCGTTGGTGCTCATCACCTCGAACTGGCCGCCGAGCGCATCGTTCATCTGCTGGCCGGCGCCCTTGTACGGGATCAGCGTGATGTCGGCCTTCGACTTCTGCCTGATCTGCTCCAGCACCACATGGCCGACCGTGCCCAGCCCCGAGGTCGCCCAGCGCACCGAACCCGGCTTGGCGCGGGCCTGGCCGACCACGTCGGCGAAGCCCTTGCCGCTGAAGCCGTTGGTGGCGATCACCAGCACCGGCGAGTACATCACGCTCATCACCGGCGCCACGTCCTTCTGCGGGTCGTAGTTGACGTGGCCGACGTGCGGGTTCAGCGTCAGCGGGCTGGTCGAGGCGAAGCCGAGCGTGTAGCCGTCCGGCGCGGCCTTGGCGACGGCGTCGATGCCGATGCTGCCGCCGGCGCCGGCCTTGTTCTCGACCACCACCGAGGTGCCCATCTGCGCCGACAGGCGCTCGCCGAGCGCGCGCGCCACGGTGTCGCTGATGCCGCCGGTGGGATAGGCGACGATCAGGCGGATCGGGCGGCTGGGGTAGTTGTCTGCGGCAGCGGAGGCGGCGACGGGGAGTGCGGCGGCCAGCAGGCCGGCGGCAACGGTGGCTGCCAGCAGGGTCGGGCGGAACGGGAAGGCCATGGTGTCGGGAATACGGGGAAGACGGGAGAGACTCTGGAGCGCGTCTTCGCCGGGCAGAACTGCCGGCTGGCGCGCGACAGCCGCTATCTTAGCCGATCGGTTGCGCGCTCAACGTGCCTAGCGCACCAGCGGGCGTTCCGGCACCCAGGAGACAAAGAGCTCGTTGGCGCGGTCATAGAGGCGCCAGACCGTGCCGCAGTCGCGGCAGGCAAAGGTCAGCATGCTGAACGGCACGCCCGCAGCACTCTGGCTCACCAGCGGCGCGGTATTGCGCAGCGCCAGGCAGGCAGGCGGCTCGCGCCGGCGTGGGTCGGCGGCCAGTTCCAGGCAGCGCTCGCAGGCCGGCGTGGCATTGGGCGGCGTCGTGACAGGCGCGGAGGTGACCGGAGAAGGCGGGGCAAGCGGGGGCATGGTGGGCACGGCGGACTTCATGCCCGCCATGATGCCGCAAAACGCAGGCCGGCAGCAGTCCGCGGCGGCTGCGGCGATGCCCATGCACTCAGTTTGCCGCGCGCTGCCCGAGCCAGACACTCGCCAGCACCAGCAACGCCCCCACCGCCTGCACCGCGGTCAGCGCCTGCCCCAGCACCACGAAGCCAAGCACGGTGGCGCTGACCGGGCTCAGCAGGCCCAGCGCCGACACCGCCGACGACGGCATGCGCCCCACCCCGCGGAACCACAGCGCATAGGTCACGCCCGCGCCGATGATGCTCAGCCAGGCGTAGCCCAGCCAGTTGGCCAGCGTGAAATGCCCGGGCAGCGGCTCCAGCGCCAGCGCGAACGGCAGCAGGAACAGGCCGCCCGCGCACAGCTGCCATGCGGTCAGCACCAGCGGCGACAGCGGCGGCTGCCAGCGCCGCGTCAGCACGGTGCCCACCGCCATCGATGCCGCACCCGCGGCCGCCGCGGCCACGCCAATGGCATCGAGCCGTGCCGCCGGCCCCAGCACCAGCAGCGCCACCCCCAGCAGCCCGCCCACGCCTGCGAGCCAGGCCGCGGTGCGCGGGCGCGCGCCCAGCCAGGCCCAGGCCAGCGCCACCACGATCAGCGGCTGGATCGCCCCGACCGTGGCGGCCACGCCGCCGGGCAACCGGTACGCCGCGATAAACAGCATCGCCTGGAAGAAGCCGATATTGAGCACGCCCAGCACCGCCGCCCGCCACCACCAGCTGCCCTTGGGCAGGGTGCGGCCCCAGGCCAGCATCAGCAGCCCGGCCGGCAGCGCGCGGATCACGCCGGACAGCAGCGGCTGGCCCGGCGGCAGCCACTGGCTGGTGACGAGGTAGGTGCTGCCCCAGATCGCCGGGGCCAGGCCGGTGAGGAGGATGTCCCGCAGCGGCAGCCGGCCGGTTGCGGGGGACGCTGAAGCCGCGGAAATTGCCCCGGCAGAAGCGGATACAGCAGCGGACGCAGCAGCGTTGGCCCGACCATTCGTCTTCATATCAAGTTTCTTGATATCAATATAAACCCACTTTACGAAGCAGATTGTTTGATGTCAAGATACTTACGTTCCTGCCTGAATGTACCAATGCCAGCCCGCCGCAAACCCCAGCCCGCAATCCCGGACGACACGCCAGACCACGTCGACACCATCCTCGCGCAGTGGGCGCGCGAACGCCCTGACCTGGATGCTTCGCCGATGGGCCTGATCGGCCGCGTGGCCCGGCTCAACCGTCATACCGGCAAGTCGATCGAGTCCGCGCTGGCGGAAACGGCGCTGCAGCCGTGGGAATTCGATGTGCTGGCGACCCTGCGGCGCTCCGGCCCGCCGTTTGCGCTGTCGCCGGGCGCGCTGATCGGCTCGCTGATGATCACGTCCGGCACCATGACCAACCGGCTCGACCACCTGGAGCGCGCGGGCCTGGTGCAACGCCGCCCCAACCCGGACGACCGGCGCGGCCTGCTGGTGGAACTGACCGACGCCGGGTGCGAGCGCATCGATCATGCTGTGGCAGTGCACGTCGAGAACGAGCACCGCCTGGTGGCGGCGCTCAGCGCCACGGAACGGGCCCAGCTGGCCACGCTGCTGCGGCGCTGGCTGCGCCAGTTCGAACCGCCTCCTGGCGGCGACGAGACCAGCGACGCCTGAGCCCTGACTGACCCGGCGCCCCGGAGCCGGCCGAGTGTCAGCCGTGCGCGCGCTCGCGCAGGTCCGGCAGGAACACCGTCAGCAGCCCCAGCAGCGGCAGGTAGGCACAGTACTCATAGACCGCGCCGATGCCGTGCGTATCCGCCATCCCACCCAGCACCGCAGCGCCGATGCCGCCCATGCCGAAGGCAAAGCCGAAGAACAGCCCCGACACCATGCCGACCTTGCCGGGGATCAGCTCCTGCGCGAACACCAGGATCGCCGAGAACGCCGACGCCAGGATAAAGCCGATGATGAAGGTCAGCACCGTGGTCCAGAACAGGCCCGCGTGCGGCAGCAGCAGCGTGAACGGCGCCACGCCCAGGATCGACGCCCAGATCACGCGCTTGCGCCCGATGCGGTCGCCGATCGGCCCGCCCAGGATGGTGCCCGCCGCCACCGCGAACAGGAACAGGAACAGGTGCAACTGGGCGTTCTGCTGCGCCAGCCCGAAGCGCTCCATCAGGTAGAAGGTGTAGTACGAGGTCAGGCTGGCCATGTAGAAATACTTGGAGAACACCAGCACCATCAGCACCAGCATCGCCCGCATCACCACGCGCGTCGGCACCGGGCTGGCCGCGGCGCCCGCGGCCTTGCGCTTGCGCGCGCCCTGCCCCAGCTGGCGCGCGTACCACCCGCCGATGCGCCACAGCACCACGATGCCCACCAGCGCCGCCAGCGAGAACCACGCCAGGCTCGCCTGCTGGTGCACGATCAGCGCCGCCAGCAGCGGCCCCATGGCGCTGCCGCCGTTGCCGCCGACCTGGAAGATCGATTGCGCCAGCCCGTGCTGGCCACCCGACGCCATGCGCGCCACGCGCGACGACTCGGGATGGAAGATCGACGAGCCGGTGCCGACCAGCGCCGCCGCCACCAGCAGCACGCCGTAGGTCGGCGCCACCGACAGCAGCAGCAGGCCGCCCAGCGTAAAGGCCATCGCGACCGCCAGCGAATGCGGCTTGGGATGCTTGTCGGTGTACAGGCCCACCACCGGCTGCAGCAGCGACGCGGTGACCTGGTACGTCATGGTCAGCAATCCGATCTGCGTGAAGCTCAGGTTGAAGCCGCCCTTGAGCATCGGATAGATCGCCAGGATCAACGACTGGATCATGTCGTTGAGGAAGTGGGCGAAGCTGATCGCCGACAGCACGCGGAAGCCGGTGCGTTCGGCCTGCGCCGGCGTGGTGGAGATGCTGGAAGCTGAGGCGCCGGACGGCGCGGAGTCGATGGTTGTGCTCATTGGCGGCTCTCGACAAACGGAAAGCGGCCAGCGGGGGCGCTGGCCAGGACTGTGAGTCGGGATGCTAGCTGGCACGCACGCGCCTGTCCTGCGAGAATGGGTCCGCAACCTTGGAGAAAAGGACATGCCGCGAGCGCCCCGTGCCTCCGACGACACCGCCCCGCCGGGTTCCGCAACCGGGCGGGCCCGCGATCTGCGCGGCTTGCCGGTGCCGCCAGCCGCCACGCCGGACGACACCTACAGCAATCCCCCGCGCTACGTCCGCTACGATCGCAGCCCGATGCCGGTTGCCGCCATGGCCGCCGACTACCTGCCCGGTGAAATGACCAAGCGGCACCAGCACCCGCACGCGCAGCTGATCCACGCGGTGCACGGTGTGATGGTGGTAGCCACCGAGGAAGGCCAGTGGATCGTGCCGCCCACGCGCGGCATGTGGATGCCCGGCGGCACCATGCACTGGATCCGCATGGTCGGCCACGTGCAGATGCGCACCGCTTATATCCGCCCGGATGCCGCGCCGGGCCTGCCGCAGCGCTGCACCGTGCTCGGCATCTCACCGCTGCTGCGCGAGCTGATCCTGGCCGCGATCGACATCCCCCTGCCCTATGAACCGGATACGCGCGATGCGCGCCTGATGCGGCTGCTGCTCGATGAAGTCCTGCTGGTGCCATCGCTGCCGCTGCACCTGCCGCGCCCGGCTGACGCAGGCCTGCGCCAGATCTGCGACGCGATCGTGCAAACGCCCGACATCGCGCTGACCCTGGCGGACTGGGGCGAAAGGCTGGGTGTGGATCCCAAGACCATCCAGCGCCGCTTTGCGCGCGAGACCGGCATGACCTTCGGGCAATGGCGCCAGCAGGCGCGGCTGCTGGCGGCGCTGGAAAAGCTGGCTGCGGGCAGCAAGGTGGTCGACGTGGCGCTGGACCTCGGCTACGACAGCCCGAGCGCGTTCGCGACGATGTTCAGGCGGCAGTTCGGCGTACCGCCTAGCGTGTTCTTCCGGTAAGAAACCGACCACTGGTGCCCGTCGTGAGGACTCCCCTCGCCCGCGAAGTGGGAGAGAGGAGAAAACCCGTGCCCCGCTCAACGCCCCAGATACCGCTCCACCAACCTCGTCCAGTACGCCGCGCCCACCGTCAGGTTCTCGTCGTTGAAGTCGTAGCCCGCGTTATGCAGCAGCGGCTGGCTGGCCCCATTGCCCAGCCGCACGAAGCAGCCCGGACGCTGCTGCAGGTAATACGCAAAATCCTCGCTGCCGGTGATGCGCGCGGCCTGCGACACCACCTTGTCGGCGCCGACCAGTTCCTCGGCCACCTGCCGCGCGAACTCGGTCTCGCGCTCGCTGTTCACCAGCACCGGATAGCCGCGCACGTAGTCGACTTCCGCCACGGCGCCATAGCCCTCGGCCTGCGAGAGCGCCAGCTGGCGGATGCGGTTTTCCAGCGACGCGCGCACATCGGGGCTGAAGGACCGAACGCTGATTTCCATGCGCGCGCTGTCCGGGATCACATTGGGTGCGTGGCCGGCGTGCAGCGTGCCGATGCTCACCACCGCGGCCTCGTTCGGATCCACGAAGCGCGACACCACCGACTGCAGCGCCATCACCAGGCTGCCGGCCACCAGGATCGGATCGACCGACTGGTGCGGGCGCGCCGCGTGGCCGCCCTTGCCGCGGATGGTGATGGTGACCGTGTCGCACGCCGCCATGAACGGGCCCGCGCGGAACAGGAAGTTGCCCTGCTCCACGCCCGGATGATTGTGCAGGCCGAAGATCGCGTCGCACGGGAAGCGCTCGAACAGGCCATCAGCCAGCATGCGCTCGGCGCCGCCGCCCGCGCCGATTTCCTCGGCCGGCTGGAAGATCAGGTGCACGGTGCCGTCGAAGTTGCGCGTACGCGCCAGCTGCCGTGCCGCACCGAGCAGGATCGCGGTGTGGCCGTCGTGGCCGCAGGCATGCATGCGGCCCTGATTGACGCTCGCGTAAGGCAGCCCCGTGCGCTCGTGGATCGGCAGCGCGTCCATGTCGGCGCGGATGCCGATGCTGCGCGTGCCCTCGCCGCTTTGCAGCGTCCCGACCACGCCGGTCCCGCCCACGCCACGCGTGACCGTGAAGCCCCACGCTTCCAGCAGGCTGGCGATCAGGCCGGACGTGCGGACCTCGTCAAAGGCAAGCTCGGGATTCTGGTGGATGTTGCGCCGGATCGCCTCGAGTTCGGCGCGGCTGTCCAGGGTGTCGGCCAGCCCGCAGTAGCGGCGCTTGAGTGTGGTACCGAGGTAGGACTCGATCTCGGGGGCGTGCTCTGACATGACGTTTGCTCTCTGGCGAAACCTGTATAACCAGTATTTCACGCAGAAAACGCAAGCGAAATGCCAAGTGTGCGATTTCGGGTAAATCGAGGCGATCCGGGCGTTTTCGTCACCGGAACCGTTGCGCGCACGGCACGCTTTGTATGGAAACCCAACGCTTTGTGTGAAAGCGTTTCGACGGGGAACCATTGAAGCTGGCGCTCTTTACCTGCGTTGCAGCATCGCGCAACGCGCGCGGCGGCGTCACCTTGCCAGGTAACGCCGCGCCCTGCCCGGCTTGCGCCGGGAGGGTGATCAGCGCTCGCCGTAGGCGACCACGCGCTGGCTCTGCACGCCGAGCCCTTCCACGCCCAGGCGCATGGTGTCACCCGCCTTCAGGAAGCGCGGCGGCTTGAAGCCCATGCCCACGCCCGGCGGCGTGCCGGTCGCGATCAGGTCGCCTGGCAGCAGCGTCATGAAGCGGCTGACATAGCTGACCACCGTGGCCACGTCGAAGACCATGGTCGCGGTGCTGCCCCGCTGCACGCGCTCGCCGTTGACCTCCAGCCACAGGCCCAGCGCCTGCGGATCGGCCACTTCATCGCGCGTCACCAGCCACGGTCCGGCCGGGCAGAAGGTGTCGCAGCCCTTGCCCTTGTCCCAGGTGCCGCCACGCTCGATCTGGAACTCGCGCTCGGACACGTCGTTGACCACGCAGTAGCCGGCCACGTGGTTCAGCGCCTCTTCGCGCGAGACATTGCGCGCGACGGTGCCGATCACCACGCCGAGCTCGACCTCCCAGTCGGACTTCTCCGAGCCGAACGGCAGCATCACATCGTCGTCCGGGCCGTTGAGCGAGCTGTTGGCCTTCAGGAACACGATCGGCTCCGCCGGCAGCGGCATGCCAGCCTCGGCGGCGTGATCGGCATAGTTCAGGCCAATCGCCACGATCTTGCCGATACCCGTCCAGGGCACGCCAAAGCGCGCGCCCTCGACCACGGGCAGCGCTGCCACGTCCACCTGCGCGAGCCGCGCCAGCGCCGCGGGCGCCAGCTCGCCCGGGCCGATCTCGCCCACCACGCCGCTCAGGTCGCGCACGCGGCCGTCTGCATCGATCACGCCAGGGCGCTCGGCGCCGGGATTGCCTACTCGAACCAGTTTCATCGTCGTTGCTTTCGTCAGGGATTGGATGGGATTGGATTAGGGATGATTCATGCGGACTGCTTCAGGCCGGGGGCGCGCGCACCGGCTTCGCCCAGCGAAGCCGCCACCACGGCGAGTACCTCGGTCGCGGTGTTCTCCGAATGCCGGCGCAGCACCTGCGCCAGGCGCGGCCTGCCGGGCTCGCGCAGCGCGGCCATGATTTCTTCATGTTCCTCATGCGACTCCTGCCAGCGCAGGATGTCGGCATTGGCGGCGCCGCGCGCGCGGTGGACCTTGCTCATCAGCGTGGCGTAGACGCCGGCCAGCACCGGGTTGGCGGCGCCGTCGATGATGAGCTGGTGGATTTCCTGGTTGATGCGGAAATAGTCGGTGCGCCGCCCCGCGGCATGCGCGTCGATCATGGCCTGGTGGCGCCGCTCCAGCTTCGCCATGGCGGCGTCGCCCAGCCGCCGCGCCGCCAGTTCGCCGGCCAGCGCCTCGAGCCCGTGCAGGGTCTCGAAGGTGGCGCGCAACTCCTCCAGGTCCAGCGGCGCCACGCGGTAGCCGATGTACTGCCGGTGCAGCACCAGTCCCTCGGAGACCAGCACCTTGAGCGCCTCGCGCAGCGGCGTCTTGGAGACGTCGAAGGTCTCGCAGAAGGCGCGCTCGTCGATGCGGGCGCCGGGCGGCAACTCGCCCTCTTCGATCATGGTGCGCAGCCGGGCAGCGATGCCGGCGGACATGCCGAGCGTGCGCAGGCGCGTGGTAGGGGAAAGCGTTTGTGTCACAGACGTCACCAGAATGGGGAAATGCACCACGAGAAGGCTATCACATACCAAAATTGTGCATTCGCAACATCGTAAAATCAATAACTTACAAGCGTTGTAATTACAGATTACGTATCTTATACTCCGGCCTGTTGCGCGACACCCATTAAAACTGCCCACCCAAAGGACCGAGACAAGGAGACGCCGCCATGCAAACGACAAGCCAGGCGACGGTGTTGACGGAGGCCAAGACCTCCGTGCGCTGGAAGATTTTTTTGATGATGCTGTTTCTCATCGCGATCAACTACATCGATCGCGCCTCGCTTTCGGTGGCCATGCCGCTGATCGCGAAGGAGTTCGACCTCAGTCCCACCATGCAGGGCCTGATCCTCAGTTCGTTCTTCTGGACCTACGCGCTGATGCAGGTGCCGGGCGGCATGCTGGCCGACAAGTACAAGCCGCGCATCGTGATCGCCTGCGCCACCGTGTTCTGGGGACTGGCCCAGACCATCGCGGCGTTCACCACCAATGCCATGTCGCTGATGCTGACGCGGCTCGGCCTTGGCGCCGCCGAAGCGCCGATCTACCCGGCCGGCGGCAAGCTCAACGCCATCTGGATGACGCAGAACGAACGCGGCCGCGGCGCCACGCTGCTTGACGGCGGCGCACCGCTGGGCGCGGCCCTGGGCGCGATCATCATCACGTGGCTGATCGCCTCGCTGGGCTCGTGGCGGCTGGCCTTTATCGTGGCCGGCGTGGGCACCGTGCTGGCCGGCTTCATGGCCTGGTATTACGTGCGCAATTCCCCGCGCGAGCACCGCGGCGTGAACGAGATGGAAGCGCGCTATATCGAAGAAGCGCAGGCCAGCGAGCACCGCGCCGAGCCGGCCAACCTGTCGGGCCGCTCCATGGATTTCTTCAAGTACCGCTCGGTGTGGTGCATGGCCGCTGGCTGGATGTGCTTCAACACCGTGTTCTACGGCCTGCTGACCTGGATGCCCAACTACCTGAACAAGGTGCACGGCTTCGACATCAAGCAGATGGGCGGCGCCAGCTTCATCATCTTCTTCAGCGGCTTTATCGGCGAACTGGTCGGCGGCTGGATCGCCGACAAGTGGAAAGAGGCCGGCGGCCGTCCCAACGTGGTGATGCGCACGCTGTTCGGCATCGCCGCGGTGGTGGCCACGGCCTCGATCTTCTCGGTGGCGTATGTCAGCGACCCGATCATCGTGGTGGTGCTGCTGTCGTCCACGCTGTTCTTCCTGCGCTGGTGCGGCCTGTTCTGGTGCGTTCCGTCGATGCTCGGCACCCGCAACAAGGTCGGCTTCCTGGGCGGCGTGATGAACCTGGGCGGCAATATCGGCGGCATCACCGTGCCCATCATCGTCGGCATGATCGTGCAGTTCACCGGCTCGTACTTCCTGGCGCTGATGTTCTTCGCTGCTGCCGGCGTTGGCCTGCTGCTGGCCTCGACCGCCATCGACTACGAGACCAAGATTCCGGTCTGATCCGCGCGGATCGCTGCGATCACCAAAATCCAAGACAAGCAGGGGGCCGGCAACGTCCCAGCCCCCACGTTTACTCCTGAACACAACATGACCAAGCAAATCCGACTCGGCATGCTCACGCCGTCTTCCAACACGGCGCTCGAGCCCATCACCAGCGCGATGGTTGCCGGCCTGCCCAATGTCAGCGCGCATTTCTCGCGCTTCACCGTGACCGAGATCTCGCTGCGCGACCAGGCGCTGGGGCAGTTCAACCTCGACAAGATCCTGGCCGCCGCCAGCCTGCTGGCCGATGCGCGCGTCGACGTCATCGCCTGGAACGGCACCTCGTCCGGCTGGCTCGGCTTCGACAAGGATGAAGCGCTGTGCAGGCAGATCACCGAGGCGACCGGCATCCCGGCCACTACCTCGGTGCTGGCGCTCAACGAGATCCTGGAAAAGACCGGTGCGCGCAACTTCGGCCTGGCCACGCCGTACCTGGACGACGTGCAGCAGCGCATCATCGCCAACTACGAACGCAGCGGCTTTCACTGCGTGGCGGAAAGCCACCTCGACCTGCACGTGAACTACAGCTTTGCCGAAGTCGAAGCCGACACCATCCGCGAGATGGTACGCGGCCTCGCGCAGCATGGGCCGCAGGCAATCACCACGTTCTGCACCAACCTGCGTGCGGCGCACCTGGCCGAGGAGCTTGAAGCCGAGACGGGGATCCCGCTGTACGACACCATTTCCACCGTGGTGTGGAAATCGCTGCGGCTGTGCGGCGTGGATACGCGCGAGCTGAAAGGGTGGGGCCGGCTGTTCCGCGAAGTGGAGTGATTGCCTGAGCCACGATGGCGCGATCCAGTCGCGCCATCGAAGCACGCGGGCTGTGCAAATCTGCAATCCCCCTCCGCACGCCCGCGCATTGCCGCACCGAATCCGCGATCCTAGACTGCTCCCACGGCCCCACAATGGCGTGGCGGCCAGCCCACCCCAAACAGGATCGCGATGAAGCTCTACTACTCCCCCGGCGCATGCTCGATGTCCGTCCACATCGCGCTGCGCGAAGCCGGCCTCCCCGTCACGCTGGCCCAGGTCGACCTGCAACACCACAAGCTGGCACAGCCCGAGAACGGCAGCGACGACTACTACGCCATCAACCCGCGCGGCTATGTGCCGCTGCTGCAGCTGGTCGACGGCTCGCGCCATACCGAAGTGGCATCGTTGCTGCAGTACATCGCCGATCTGGTGCCCGAGCGCGGCCTGCTGCCCGCCGCCGGCACGCGCGAGCGGCTGGAAGCCACCGGCTGGCTGACCCTGGTCTCCACCGAACTGCACAAGGTGTTCAGCCCGTGGCTGTGGCACAAGGAAACCGCGGCAAGCACGCAGCAGGCATGCAAGGCAAAGCTGCAGGCGCGCTTCGCCGAACTCGACCGCCACCTGCAAACCCGCCAATACCTGATGGGAGACCGCTACACCGTGGCCGATGCGTACTGCTTCACCATCCTTGGCTGGGCGCGCATGCTGATGATGCCGCTGACCGCCTACCCGTCGCTGCAGGAATACCTGTCACGTGTGGCCGCACGGCCCGCGGTACAGGAAGCAATGCGCGCGGAAGGGCTGGTGCGCGACTGAGCTGGCGCGGAGGTGGCGCGGGCAGGGCGCTGCTCAGCGCTGCGCGCCGAGCAGCGATTCGATCTTCGCCACCAGTTCCTTGTCGTCGGGCCTGGTGCGGCTGTCGTAGCTGGCCACCACCTTGCCGTCGCGGCCGATCAGGTACTTGTAGAAGTTCCACTTGGGCGCGGTGCCGGTCTGTCTGGCAAGCAGCGCGTACATCGGGTTGGCGTCGCTGCCGCGCACGTGCGACTTGCCCAGCATCGGGAACTTGACGCCGTAGGTGTTGTAGCAGAAGTCCGCGATCTGCTTCTCCGAGCCCGGCTCCTGCGAGAAATCGTTGGACGGGAATCCCAGCACCACCAGCCCGCGCGCATTGTATTTGGCGTGCAGCGCCTCAAGCCCTTCATATTGCGGCGTGAAGCCGCAATAGCTTGCCGTGTTGACCACCAGCACCACCTTGCCGGCGTACTGGCACAGGTTCTGCGGCGCTTCGTCCTGCAGGCGCGGGAAGGTGAAGTTGAGCGATGCGGGGCAAGCGCCCGCCTGCGTCGCCACAACGGGCGCTGCGGGCTTGTCGGCGGCGCGGGCAGGCGAGGGCAGCAGTGCCGCCGCGGCGAACGCCACGGCGGCGAAGGCGACGGGATGGGTAATCACGGAACGGCGGAACATGGCGACGGGGCTCCAGGGGTCGGCTCGCTGTATCGGGTACGCGTAGTCTACGCCGATGGCGGGGCCGCTGCCGCCCGCCGCTTCAGTCCATGGCCAGCGTCGCCGCGTGTTCGGTGACGCTGCTGCGTAGCTCCAAGTCCGGCATGCTGCGCACGACCAGCAGCGCCAGCACCGACGCGGCCGCACCGGCGGCAAAGATCAGCTGGAAGCCCGACTCGACACCGCCCGCCAGCACGTGCCGCACCGCCGGCGACAGCTGCGCCAGCGCTTCGCTGCCATGGCGCAGCGCGCCCAGGTCGAGCGCCTGCTTCACGCCCGAGGCCGCCAGCGCATGGCGGAATTCCAGCGTCAGCAGCGTGCCCGCCAGCGCCCCGCCCAGCGCGCTGCCGAGCGAGCGCAGCACCAGCAGCGCGCCGGTGCCGGCGCCGGTATCGCGGCGCTCCAGCACGTTCTGCACGCTCATCAGCGTGGCCACCATGGTGATGCCCAGGCCCACGCCGGCCAGCGTCATCGCCATCAGCACGACAGCCAGCGGCACCGCCGGCGTCACCAGCGCCAGCACGATCAGGCCGAGCGCACCGGCGACATAGCCCGCCGTCAGGATGCCGCGCATGCGGCCTACGCGCGGCGCCACCCATGCCACGATAAAGTTGCCCGCCACCGTTGCCAGCAGGAACGGCATCACCAGCAGGCCGGAAGTCGAAGCATCGGCACCGCGCACCAGCTGGAAGTGCAGCGGCAACGCAAAGATGCACAGGAAGATGTTGAGCGCCGACAGCGCCGACGCCGCCACCCCCATCACATAGGCGCGGTTGGCAAACAGCCGCGGCGGCAGCATCGGGTCGGTCGCGCGGCGCTCCTGCCACGCCAGCAGCGCCACCGCCACGGCCGCGGCGAGCAGCAGGGCGGCCAGCTCAGGCGAGAGCCAGTCATAGACATCGCCACCCCAGCTCATCGCCAGCAGGAAGGCGACGATGGCCACCGCCAGCAGCAGCGCGCCCGGCCAGTCCACGCGCGCCGGACCGCCGCGCGGCGGCAGCATCGCCAGGCCGCGATGGCACATCGCCATCGCCAGCAGGCCCAGCGGCACGTTGACCCAGAACAGCCAGCGCCACGACATGTGGTCCGACACCCAGCCGCCCACCAGCGGCCCCGCGATCGACGCCACCGCCCACACCGTGGCCAGGTAGCCCTGGTAGCGCCCGCGCTGGCGCGGCGCCACCACGTCGGCGATGGCCGCCTGCGCCAGCGACATCAGCCCGCCGCCGCCCACGCCCTGCAGCGCGCGAAACAGGATCAGCTGCCCGAGCGTCTGCGCCAGCGCGCACGCCACCGAGGCGCCGATGAACAGCGTGATCGCCACCATCAGCAGGCGGCGCCTGCCGAAGCTGTCGGAAAGCTTGCCGTACAGCGGCGTGGTCACCGTCGACACGATCAGGTACGCGGTCACGATCCACGACAGGTGGCCGAACCCGTTCAGGTCATTGGCGATGGCCGGCACCGCCGGAATCACCACGGTCTGGTCCAGCGCCGCCAGCAGGATGCACAGCACGATGCCGCCGATGACGCGCATGATGGCGCGATGGTCGTGGACGGGCGTTGGAATGGCTTGGGCGGCGGGTGCGGACGACGACATTGCAGACACGGGTACGCGGCACAGTGCCGCGAGGGAAACACAGGGAAGGGGGAATTGCCGGCCGGAAGGTCCGCCAGGAACGGCCGGTAGGCCGCAGCGGAGTGACCGTAATTCAGTAACCGCATAATTATATGCGGTCGGCGCATATCGCGCTAAGGGAGGCCGCGGGGCATGTCGTCAAACCCCTACGGTTTTCTCCCTTCTCCCGCCCGCGGGAGAAGGGCCAGGGGGCAGGGCCGGCGCATCAATTCCCCACCAGCCCAACGCATTGCCTAATGCCCACCCCCATGGATGTAATGCTCCAGCTGCTCGATGATGAACTGCTGCTCGGAGATGATGTCCTTCACGAGGTCACCGATCGACAGCATACCGACCAGTTCATCGTTTTCCATCACCGGCAGGTGGCGCAGCCGGTGCTTGGTCATCAGCGCCATGCATTCGTCAGTGCTCTGGCCGGCACTGACGTAGATCACCGAGGTGGTCATGATGTCGCGTACCAGCGTCTCGCGCGAAGTACGCTGCATCAGGATCACCTTGCGCGCATAGTCGCGCTCGCTCAGGATGCCCTTGATGTCACCGTGCTCGATGACCAGCAGGGCGCCGATCCCTTTCTCGGCCATCAGCTGCAGCGCGGCATAGACCGTCGCCGTCGGCGGGATGCTGTAGATGGCCTGAGTCGGCTTGGATTCCAGAACCTGGCGTGCAGTTTTCATCACCAACTCCTCTTCCGTCGAGAAATCATGCGGCTGGCGCTACCTGCCTTGCGACCAATGGAACCAGAGTAGCAAAGGAATGCGCCGGCTTACAGGGTGACTTACGCGAATCTTTGTAAGCGATGTTGTGGCGCACCCACGACTGCGGGCTTCCACTTATTCCGTCATCAGTCGCACCTTCACCTTCTTGCCTTTGACCTTGCCGGCGTTGAGCCGCTTCACCGCCTCGCGGCCGATGCTGCGCTCCACGGCGATATAGGTCGACATATCGAGCACGTTGATCTTGCCGATCTGTTCCTTGGTGAAGCCGGCCTCGCCGGTCAGCGCGCCAAGGATATCGCCGGGGCGGATCTTCTCCTTGCGGCCGCCAAGCATCTGCAGCGTCACCATCGGCGGCAGCAGGCGCTCACTGCTCGCGGGCGTCAGTTCGGCCAGCGAATGCCATTCGAACTCGCCGCCGTGGTGCTGCTCGAGATTACCTACGCGTCCCATCTCGTCCATGCTGACCAGGCTGAACGCCCAGCCCTCCTGGTCGGCGCGGCCGGTGCGGCCGATGCGATGCACGTGCACCTCGGGATCGGGCGTGATCTCGACGTTGATCACCGCTTCCAGCTGCGCGATATCCAGCCCGCGCGCGGCCACGTCGGTGGCCACCAGAACCGAGCAGCTGCGGTTGGCAAACTGCACCAGCACCTGGTCGCGATCGCGCTGCTCCAGGTCGCCATGCAGGGCCAGCGCCTGGTAGCCCTGCGCGCGCAGCAGCTCCACCAGCTCGCGGCAGCGCGCCTTGGTATTGCAGAACGCCAGCGTGCTGGCCGGGCGGAAATGGTCGAGCAGCCGCCCGACCGCGCCCAGGCGCTCGCCTTCCTCCACTTCATAGAAGCGCTGCCGGATGGTGGCGTTGTCGTGCGTCGCTTCCAGCTTCAGCGACTGCGGCTTGCGCAGGAACTTGTGGGCAAGCTTGTCGATGCCTTCGGGATACGTCGCCGAGAACAGCAGCGTCTGGCGCTCCTTCGGGCAACGGCTGGCGACGTAAGCGATATCGTCGAAGAAGCCCATGTCGAGCATGCGGTCGGCTTCATCGAGCACCAGCGTGTTGATCGCCGCCAGGTCCAGGCTGCCGCGATCGATATGATCAAGAATCCGGCCGGGTGTACCCACTACGATATGCGCGCCGTGAATAAGGCTATCCACCTGCGGGCGCATCGGCGAGCCGCCGCACAGCGCCAGCACCTTGATGTTCTCTTCGGCGCGCGCGAGGCGGCGGATTTCCTGGGTGACCTGGTCGGCGAGTTCGCGCGTGGGGCACAGCACCATGGCCTGCACGTCGAAGCGGCGCGGATCGAGCCGGTTCAGCAGCGCCAGCGCGAACGCCGCGGTCTTGCCGCTGCCGGTCTTGGCCTGCGCGACCAGGTCCTGGCCCGCCAGCGTGATCGGCAGGCTGGCCGCCTGGATCGGCGTCATCTCGTCGTAGCCGAGCTGCGCCAGCGTGGCGAGCATGGCGGGCGACAGCGGGAGGGTGGAAAAAGCGGGGCCGGCTTGCGGCTGCGGGGGTGCTTGGACAGGGGTCGAGTTCATGCGGGATTATAGCGAGCCGGCGTCAGGCATCCGCGTCGGCGGGCGGCGTCCAGCCCAGCCGCTCCAGCAACGCCTGCGCGGCGGCCGGCGCGCGTTCCTTGGCGCCGTTGATGAAGAAGACAAAGACTTCGCGCTTGCCGCGCTTGGGTGCCGCGGGCTTGCGGTCTTCGAGCACCGGCAGGTCGTCCGGCTGCGCGCCCTGCGCCCATGACTGCGCGCGTCCGGCCCATTCGTCGAGCGCCCTGGGGCCATAGCCGGTCTTCAGCTTCTCGCTGCTTTCCATCAGGCGCGCATAGACAAAATCCCCGGTCAAATCCGCCATCGAGGGGAATTTCGGCGAATCGGTGAACACCGTGGCGGCCTTGTACTTGCGCGCGAGCTTCAGGTAGTGCGGCGTCATGAAGCTGTCATGCCGCACTTCGAGCACGTGACGCAGCTTCACGCCTTCGACGGAAGCCGGCAGCAGTTGCAGGAAACCTTCGAAGTCCTCCCCGTCGAACTGCTTGGTCGGTGCGAACTGCCAGACCAGCGGACCCAGCTTGGGGCCCAGCTCGGCAATGCCGCTGTCGATAAAGCGTTCGATCGATTCGGCCGATTCCGCCAGCACGCGCCGGTTGGTGGCAAAGCGCGACGCTTTTACCGCAAACATGAAATCTTCCGGCGTTTCATCACGCCATTTGATAAACGACGAACGCTTTTGCGTGCCGTGATAAGTGCTGTTGATTTCGATCGCGCTGAGGTGCCGGCTGGCGTAGGCCAGTTCGCGCGATTGCGGCAGCCTGGCCGGATAGAAGTTGTCGCGCCAGGGTGCGAAATTCCAGCCGCCGATGCCGACCCGGAACAGGCCGCCGGGCTTGCGCCGCGCTGCTGTCGGCGCAGACGCTGGCTCAGCTGCCGGCGCAGGTGCGGACTTGGCCGCGGTGCGTGCTGCCATGGCGCGATCTCCCTGGACGCGAGAGTCCAAGTCTAGCGGGAAACCGCGGCCAGCGGGGCGCCATGCCGAACCGGGCAGGCGCCAGAAACGAAGAAGCCGGAAGCAGGCTTGCGCCCGTTTCCGGCTGGTCCCCCGTTAACCCGGGCCCGCTCAGAACGACAGGTTCTGGATCACATCGGCAGTATTCACATCGACCTGTTGCGTCACCACCGCACCGCTATTGCTGGTGGCCTGCACGCTGTACTTGCCGCCCGCGGCGCCGTCAGGCTGCAGCGGGATCGGCAGCGAGGCCTGGTAGGTGCCGATCACCGGCGCGGCCACCGGCAGCGCCCGCTCGGTCACGAACAGGCTGTAGGCACCGGTATTGGTTTCCGCGGCGGTCGCCGCGATCTCGAAGGTGCCGCCGTTGACCAGTTGCAGCGCGCGCAGCGTCGCTTCGGCCGAAGCCGGCGTCACCGTGCCCGAGACGCGGCGGTACGCGGAAGTCGGCAGCGACATCGGCGATGCCGAATTCGAGATCGCCGTGCTGCCGCCCGCCACCACCGGCACGCTGCGTACGATGCCCGTGCCACGGCCATTGGCTTCGCCCGGCACCACCACCACGTCGACCGCGCCGGCGGTGCTGCTCTGCTCGATCGGCGACAGCGTGAAATTGCCGTTGGCATCGGCCACCGTCGCCTTCACCACCACGCCGTTGCGCTCGGCATAGACGCGTGCGCCCGGGGCCGAGGCCACCACGCCGGTGACCGCGCCGCTGACCACCGTCGGAATCGCCGTCACCACCGGCTTCAGGCCATACGTGCCGTTGCCGCGCGTCACCACCGACTTGCAGGCATCGAAGTCCAGCACCAGGTCGGTGAGCGTGCCGGACGCGACCGTGAACGGGCGGTTGATCTTGATGCCGGACTGCACCGCGCTGGGCGTATCGAGCGCCTGCTCGGTACCGCCGGTGGGCACCACGGAGTTGGCCAGCGCACCCGAACCGCCCCCCCGGTTCGCGTCGAGCACCAGCCGTACCTGCTGATAGTTGCCGGCCGGCAGCACGGTCTGGCCCAGCGTGGTCAGCACGCCGTTGGTCAGCGACAGCAGGTCGATCTTGCGCGCGGGCACCACGTCGATATCGACCCAGCCGCCCGCGCCGGGCTCGGCATTGGCGCTGCTGTGCACGCGCACCTTGTTGACGGTTACAAAGACATTGTCATAGCCGCAGGCGGGCGCATCGGTCATCGAGACCTTCAGCGTTCCCTGGCCACCGGAATCATCGCCACCGCCACCGCCACAGGCGGCCAGCGCGAGCGCGCCGCTCAGCGCCAGGATGCGCAGCGGCGTGGATGAGTGTGAAAGGTTCAGCACGGTGTCTCTCCAATTTTTGTCATAGGTTGATCGGAGAATATGCTGCGAAACGCATACCCGGTGTAAGCCTTTGTAATGCGTTGTAAGGAAGCCTCGCCTCAGTATCCTGAACGACGCTCCGATCACACAGCAAGTGGGTGCGTTGCGTCATCAACTTCGGTGAATTCCCCAACATCTCGCCTTCCTGCCTCAAGTCGGCAAGCGGGTGCACCGTATACAGCGTGGTGGAAATCCCACGAACAAACGCCCCCAACGATTCCCTACGAAGGAACTCCCCCGATGTTTAATACCCTCCGCGCCCGGATCATGGCCCTGTGCGTGGCCATTGTCGTGGCCGCGCTCGCCATCAATACGGCGCTGAACCAGTCCGTCGCCAGCCGCTACAACGAAGACGCCATCGACAGCAGCCTGGCCGCCGTGCAGAGCGGCCACACCAGCGCCATCGTCGAATGGGTGGCGTCGCACAGCCAGATGATCAATTCCCTGCAGGACGCCGTGCTGCAGCCCGAACCCGATGCCGCGCTCAGGCAGATGGCCGATGCCGGCCGCTTTGCCAACGTCTACGTCGGCTATGCCGACAAGACCGCCAAGTTCTCCAAGCCCGAAGGCATCCCGCCCGACTACGATCCCACCGGCCGCCCATGGTACAAGCAGGCCGCCGCGGCCGGCAAGCCGGTGGTCACGCCGCCTTATGTCGATGCCGGCACCGGCAAGCTGGTGGTGGCCTTCGCCGTGCCGGTGATCCGCGACGGCGGCATCAAGGCCGTGGTTTCGGGCGACGTCGCCATGGACACCGTGGTCGCCAACGTCAAGGCGATCCATCCGACGCCGGCGAGCTTCGGCATGCTGGTCGCCAAGTCCGGCGAGATCGTCGCGCATACCGACGACAAGCTCACGCTCAAGCCCGTCACCGACCTCATCCCCGCGCTGACCGCGGACAAGCTCGGCACGCTGGCCGGTGCGACAACGCCGCTGCAGGTCGATGTCGGCGGCAGCGCCAAGCTGCTCGGAGCGCGCGCCATCGCCGGCACCGACTGGATGGTCATCGTCGCGCTCGACAAGGCCGAGGCCACCGCCGGCATGCGCTCGGTGCTGATCGCCTCGGTGATCGCGCTGGTGCTGATCGCCGGCGTTGCGGCCATCGTGGTGTGGGGCGTGGCGACCATGTCGCTGCGCGGCCTCGGCACCGTGCGCGACGCCATGGACGCCATCGGCTCCGGCGACGGCGACCTGACCCAGCGCCTGCCGGCGCACGGCAACGACGAAGTCGCGCAGATCGCGCGCGCCTTCAACACCTTTGCCGACAAGCTCTGCACCACCATGCGCCAGATCCGCGAAGCCAGCGAATCCGTGCGCGCCGCGTCCGACGAGATCGCCGCCGGCAATATCGACCTGTCGCGCCGCACCGAATCCGCCGCCGCCAGCCTGGAGCAGACCGCGGCGTCGATGGAAGAAATCACCGCCACCGTCAGCCAGTCGGCCAACTCGGCGCAGCATGCCAACGAGTCGGTCAGCACCGCCTCGCGCGTGGCCGCCGATGGCGGCGTGGTGATCGGCGAAGTCATCGCCACCATGGGCCAGATCGAGAACGCCTCGGTCAAGGTCTCGGACATCATCGGCGTGATCGAAGGCATCGCCTTCCAGACCAATATCCTGGCGTTGAATGCCGCCGTGGAAGCCGCGCGTGCGGGCGACCAGGGCCGTGGCTTTGCCGTGGTCGCGGGCGAGGTGCGCGCGCTGGCCCAGCGCAGTGCGCAGGCAGCCAGGGAGATCAAGACGCTGATCGAGTCCACGGTGGGCAGTGTCACCTCCGGCTCGGGCCAGGTCCGGCGCGCCGGCGAGACGATGGACGAGATCGTCAGCAATGTGTCGAAGGTGACCAGAATTATTAACGAGATTACTCACGCATCGATGGAACAGACGCGCGGCATTCAAGAAGTGAATAAAGCGGTCAGCCAGCTCGATGAGATGGTCCAGCAAAACGCGGCGCTGGTGGAGCAGTCGACGGCCGCGGCGGCGGCATTGCAGACGCAGGCGGGCAGCCTGGCAGGGGCGGTGGGGCAGTTCAGGCTGGGGTAAGGGGGCTGGCCACGCGAAGGCTGGCCGCAGGCCGCCTTCGCGCCGGCTTAAGCGGCGGCCGTACGTTTGCGGCGCCCGCCAATCGCCCCCGATGCCGCCGCACCAAGAATCCGCCGGAACGTCGGGCATTCCATATGGCTCGGCGCCGGGCACGCAGCCGCGTGCCGCAATCCGTCCCGCATCGCCGTCAGCTTCCGGATGGTCCGGTCCAGCTCGTCGGCCTTGGCGGCGAGCAGCTTCCTGTCGATCTGCAGCCCGCCCTGCCGCGAGAACATCCGGGCGATGTCCTCCAGCGAGAATCCAGCCGCCCGCCCGAGCGCGATCAGCGCCAGGCGTTCGAGCACCGCGGCGTCGTACACGCGCCGCATGCCACGCCGGCCGATCGGGGCGATCAGGCCCTTTTCCTCATAGAAGCGCAGCGTCGACGCAGGCACGCCCGCCTGCTGCGCCACTTCGGCGATATCCAGGCTTGTCACCGCTTGACCTCAAGTTGACTTGAACTGGCACAGTGTAGCTTCGCCGCCGCGATGGCGTGCAGGAGGACACAACCATGGGTGACAAGCAGGCAACAAGCAGTGGCGCCGGCGAACAAGCCGCGCTGTGGAACGGCCCGACCGGCCAGGCATGGGTAGCGCACCAGGCGCTGCTTGACCGGATGCTCCAGCCGATGGAAGCGCTGCTGGCCGGCGCGGTCGATGCCGGCACGGCGCAGCACTTGCTCGACGTAGGATGCGGTGCGGGCGCTACGACGCTGGCCCTCGCGCGGCTGACCGGTGCGCGCGGGCATTGCACGGGCATCGACATCTCCGGCCCGCTGGTGGACGTGGCGCGGTCGCGCGCGCAACGGGAAGGCGTGCCGGCCACGTTCGTCCACGCGGATGCACAAGCCCATGCCTTCGCGCCAGGCAGCTTTGACGCCATCGTGTCGCGCCTTGGCGTGATGTTCTTCACCGACCCGGTCGCCGCGTTTGCCAACCTGCGGCGTGCCGCAAAGCCGGGCGCCGCGTTGCGTTGCATCGCCTGGCGCAGCGCGGCAGACAACCCCTTCATGACCACTGCCGAGCGCGCCGCTGCGCCGTTGTTGCCGAACCTGCCACCCCGCCAGCCGGGTGGGCCTGGCCAGTTCGCGTTCGGCGATCGCCAGTTGGTGCGGTCCATCCTCGAGGACAGCGGCTGGACCGCCATCGACATCACGCCGGTCGACGTGGCATGCGCGCTGCCGGCGCACGCGCTGGAAGACTACTTCACGAGCCTGGGCCCCGTCGGCCTGGCGCTGCGCGACGCAGACGCAGGCACGCGTGCCCAGGTTGTCGAAGTCGTCGGCAACGCCTTCAGGCCCTATGTGCAGGGCGAGACCGTGCCCTTCACCGCAGCCTGCTGGATGATTACCGCGCGGGCGCCCGCCGGCCCGGAGGCAGAGCACACAACTGAGCATGGCTGACGCCACGGTTTCGGGCCTGCCGCCCTCCACGACGGGGAATGCTTGGGTTGAGTGCGCTACCGCACCGAGCTTCCGTTGTGCAGGTCGAGAATAGGAACCCTTCGGCGCCATCGCGCACCGCATCCCGCTACTGCGGGAAAATTGCATGGCAAGGCTTCCTGGCCGACTGGCCGCCTGCGTCGCGTTCAGCCTGATGCTCACCACGGGTGCGCAGGCGTCGGATATTGCCTGCCATCATGGACTGGGTTCGCAGGCCGCCCGCTGCGACGGCCAGTCGGCCCCAGGGAATACGTGCAGGCATGCGGACAAGCCGCCCAGTGGCACGGCCCTCATTTGCGATTACACAATGCTCCGCGGCGCGTATGAACGCGTCTACGCGGAGCAGTTGCAGGGCTTGCGCACCGGTGAGTTCGGGCCGGACGATATCGCCGCATGGCGAAGGCTACGGGATGCCTGCACCTCGGTGCCGTGCCTGGACAGGGCCTTCGCCAACTGGCGCGACTACGCGAGGCAGAAACCCATTCCCGCCGCCGCCGACGCGCCCCCGGGGGTGCCTGCGCAACCCGCGCGCGCTACCAGGAAGAGCAAGCCGGATGCTGCCGGACAGAAGGCTGAGGTCCGGCAGCCTACGCCTGTCGGGAAGCCGGAGCCGCGGGTGAAGCAGCAGGAGAGGCAGCAGGAGAGGCAGCAGGAGAGGCAGCAGGAGGGGCAGCAGGAGGGGCAGCAGGAAGAGCGGCACGAACGGCAGCAGCGGGACACGCTGCCGGCTGCGGCCGTGGCGTCTACAGAAAGCCGGGAACAGCCCGCCCCTGTCGAGAAGAACCGACCGCTCCCTGATACCGTCTCACCACCTGCGCCGCAGCTTCCGCCTGAGCCTGTGGCCGACAGGAACATCAAGGAGCTTCCCATCGCGCCGGTCACGATCGACCCGCCGCTCCCGGATTCCGCCTCAGTGCCCGCGCCACAGCTCAGGCCCGAGGCCGCGACCGGAAGAGAAACCCCTGAGCGCACCATCGCCTCGGTTGCAATCCATCAGCCACCTCGCGGCCCAGCCACCCTATGGACCCCCGCCTACCCCGTGGATGACACCTTGCCACGCAGATGGGAAACGCTTGTCGCGCTGGCGTGGCTGGGGCTGTGCGGGGTGTGCCTGGCCTGGTGGTGCCGGAGGCGGCGGATTGAATGGCTGCCGGATGCCGCGCGCCGACGCGAACGGACGCGGACCGCGACGCGGATCGTGCTGGTATCGGCGGGACTGATCGCCGTGAACAGCATCGTACTGCTCTGGATCCTGGCGTAACGCCTGTCATGGCCTTGCGCTCAGGCCGGGACACCCCTGCCGTTCCGTGCGCGACCGCACCGAACATCCGCCGCAGAGCCCCAGAATAGGAGCCCATCGACGCCCCGCTTGCGCCGCCTCCCTCGGCTTGCCCCGGGCGACAGCATGACAAGGCTTCCGGGCCAACTGGCCGTTTGCATCTCGATCAACCTTCTGCTCACCGCCGGTGCGCAGGCGTCGGATATCGCCTGCAAGCACACGCTGCGTCAGCCTGCCGCGCGCTGCGACGATCTGTTCGCCTCCGGCAGCCCGTGCAGGGAGCACCGGCAACCAAGCGCCGCCACCCTGATCTGCGACTACGCGATGCTCTATCGCAATCACGAACGCATTCATGCGCAGCAGCAGCGACTGCTGCGCGCCGGGGAAATCGGGCAGGACGAGGTCATCGCATGGCGCCGGCGCCGGGATGCCTGCACGTCGGTGGCATGCCTGGACAACGTCTTTGCCAGCTGGCGCCCGCACCGGAACCGCAAGCCGGAGCCTCGCGCCACCGCGTCGCAACCCGAGGCGCCCGTGCACAGCATTGCGAAGAACGAGCCGCAAGCGGCACCAAAGATGGCGCCCAGGCTAACGCGGCCGAACGAGCCGCAGCCAGCGCCACCGGACATCGCGCCGCAGCCTCCGCCTGGTCCCGTAGTCGAATCGGGAATTCTTGAAGACCCCGTCCCCCGCGCCGCAGTCGATCGTCCGCCCCCGGCTTCCATACCGCTACGTACGTCGCCGCCGCGCGCGCAGGCACCCCGGCAAAGCGGATGGGAATCGCTTGGCACGCTGGCGTGGCTGGGCATGTGCGGCGCGGGCATTTGCTGCTGGTCCCGCAGGACGCGTGGGGAATGGCTGCCGGGCGGGCACCGCCTGCGCGAGCGCCTGCGCGACGCATCGGCCATGGCGCTGACGGTCAGCGGACTGTTGGTGCTGAATGCGGTGCTGTTCTTATGCATCCTGGGAGCATCCGGCTCATGAGGCCGGGCCGCCGTCGCGCAATGCGACGCAGGCCTGCGTTGCCGATGTCAGCGCATGCAACCCGCCCGCTCACTCCGGCAATGGATACTTCCGGGCATTCATCTCCATCTTGGCGCGCACCGCGGCGTCAAGGTCCACACCCAGCGCCGTCACCAGCTGCGTCAGGTAGATGGTGATATCGGCCAGCTCCTGCTCCACATGCTCACGCTTGTGCGTCGACATGACCTGACGCGACTCGTCCTCGGTCTGCCACTGGAAGATCTCGACCAGCTCCGCCACCTCGACGCTCAGCGCCATCGCCAGGTTCTTGGGGCTGTGGTACTTGCCCCAGTTGCGGGCCTCGCCAAAGGCAAAGGCGGCTTGCTGGAGGTTCTGGATGTCGATCAGTGGCATGGCGGGATGGCGGGATGGCGTTGGCGTTTCATGGCGCCCTTGCGACGTCGGCGCGTCGGCAGCAGGGTGAAACCCGCAATTTAAGCACGACCACGCCCGCTCGACAGCCCCGCCTGCCGGGCTTACGCTACACAGGTGCATCGATCGTCGCAGCGGAGGTCTCCATGCGCCCGACTCCCGGCCTGGCATTCGCCACCCTCGCCGGCACCGTTGCCTACCTGGCCATCGCAATCGCAGGCTGGGGCGGCATCGGCGCCTTCTTCGCGCATCCCGCGCGCGTGGCCCTCACCATCGTGCTGTTTGCACTGGCCGTGGCGGCGCTGTTCTCCGGCGGCAACATCAGCAGCGGCATGCGCGAAGACCGCGGCAATCGCTGGGTGCTGGGCGCGTTCGGTGTGCTGGGACTGCTTGCGGCGTATCTGCCGCCCTATACCGACCGAATCGGCTTCTGGACGCTGGATGGCGATACCGTGCGCTGGCTCGGCGTGGCCTTGTTTGCCGCCGGTGGCGTGCTGCGCTTGTGGCCGGTGTTCGTGCTCGGGCGTCGGTTCAGCGGACTGGTGGCGATCCAGCCCGGGCATACGCTGGTGACGACCGGCATCTATGGCGTGATCCGGCATCCGAGCTATCTCGGGTTCGTGATCAGTTCGCTGGGGTGGGTACTCGGGTTCCGCTCAGGCGTGGGCGTGTTGCTGACGCTGGCGATGGTGCCTGTGCTGGTGGCGCGCATCCGCGCGGAAGAGGCGTTGTTGCTCGATCAGTTTGGCGATGAGTATGCGGCGTACTGCGGGCGGACGTGGCGGATGGTGCCGGGGGTGTATTAGGCGGTCCTCCACCATCTCGCCGTGCAGCAGTGCAACGGTTCATTCACTGGCCTCACCCATCCACGTCCACACCACCAGCGCTTCGTCGGCAGGCGACAGCCCGAAGCGGATCATCGGCATCCCCTTCTGCCTGACGATGCTGGATTTGCTGCCCACCCACGCCGCCTGCGGGTGTCCCGGCGGAAGCGAGGCGCGCCACATGCCGGACAACGGAATGATCTCGCCCGAGCGCACTGTGACCGGAGCACCCGTCTGCGTCGGTGGCGCGTTGACGCGAAAGCGCACGCCATCCAGCAGCCTGTTCCAGAGAGCAATGGCTTCCTCGTCGCTCAGGGACGCGGTGTCTGCCGCGCCGATACGATTGGCGGCCACCTTTGTGTACATCTTCGCGTTGATCCAGGCTGGGTGCAGCGTAGTACGTTCCTTGCCTACGGCCTCCCATTCGAAATCGTGCGTACCGTCCGCGCGGCGGACCAGCGATTCCTCGCCCTGCCAGACGCCGACCGTACGCTTGCCTTCCCGCAAGGTCGTGAGCTTTGGATAGCGGTGGCCAAGATCCTTCTTTTGCTGGGCGATCGAGGCTAGCAGTCCCACGTCACCGGTGTCGTCCACGGTTGCCAGCTTGTTGGAGTCCACCGAAAAGCTGACATCCGGAAAGCTTGGCAGACGGATACCCGCGCTGAAGATTTCCTGGAATGTGCCGGATGCGTCCGCGACGAAGCCGTGGTCAATGCAGACGCCTGGAGCGGTTGGAATGTACGCATTGTCGCGTGGTCGAAGTGCGCGAATCAAGTCGGCATTCTTTCGACCGCCAGACCATTCAAAAAGGTGGGGCCCCGCGGAAACAAATGTATACGTCTCTTCAGCGCCATATTGCTTGGCTATATCACTTTCAAACGAGCGTATTTGGAGGCTATTGATAGTTGCGCCAGGTCCAAAAAATGTAATCTCGGCAGTCTTGCTCTTGGCCAACTCCTTGGCACGATAGCCTTCCGCCATCTCCTTCATGTGGCCAGCAGCTCCGACGTGAGTCACAATCTCGCCAGGAAACTCCTGGAATCCCCACAGCTGCTTCGCTTCCGCAGGGACCTCCATCACGTAGCGTCCAAAGCAAACCTGCTTAGTCTTGGCAAAGAGCGCCTGCAAGCGTGGCGACAGCGCAGCGGGTTCCGACATGTTCTTCTCCGGATAGGCATGCGATTGGCAGCCCGCGAGAAGCAGGGCGGCCAGGCTGATGGTTAGGGCTCGGCGGATCATTGATCCCACCATTCGGCAGTGTTGGCGATCCTGATGATCGAATACAGCGTACTCGCCAATACCAGGTCATTCTCATAGCTGTCCTGATGCTCGTAGCCGGTTTGCCGGAACAGCGTACCGCGCACAGCTTCGGCTGAGGCTTTGGCCGGCACGGTCTGGTCCCCTGCGTCCTCCGGGGACGCCAGGCGCAGCGTCAATGGCTCGGCGCTCGCAGTACGAACAACGATGCGGCCTTCGGCGTCCTCTCTCTCGAGCGTCCACGAGAGCGGGTTTCCGTGCGGCGCCAGATCGGCAGTGTCCGCGCGCCACGTCACACTGCCATAGGCCTTCTGGTAATCGTCATGACCATAGCTGGCGTAGGTGATGGGGTGATACAAGTTCTTGATATCCGCGTGGAATTTCTGTGCCGCCTCAATCTTCACTTTGGCGCGAGTAGCCGGATCCATCTCACGATACGGTTTGTTAGCAGGATTTATCCACGTCGGATTCAGCAGCCGCCACCAGCACTCCGGGTTACGCCCATAGATGTCATAGACCGGATCGCCAATAGCCACGGGCGCCGCTGGCTTGCTCACGCCCAGCGTCCGGTGCAGTTCCAGATCATCCCGGTACGCTTTCAATGGTTCGTCCGACACGATCGGCAACGCCATCACCTGGCGGTAGTCGCATGTTTGCAGCCGCAACCAGCCGCGCGGATATGAGGCGTTCGGCAAGAGTTCCAATGGCCCGGAGGCATTGGCAAACACGGCCGTCACTTCCTTGCCCGTTCTGCCCAGGACACCCCGGATAAGCTCTCCAGACAGATTGTCCTGTGCCTCGAAGCCGGCGCGCACGCGCCTGTAGGCCGCCCCGGCACCGAGTGCCGGCTGTACACCGTGGTAGATCCCGAGAATCTTGTCCTTCGCGTTGCCGTAGTCCGGATGTAGCAGCGCGCGGCCAACCAGCCCGCCCATGGAATGGGTGACCACGATCACCTTCTCGCACTTCCGCCCATTGGCCTTGTACATTCCGATGATCTCGTCGATGCGACTGGCAATCTTCCGCGCTGACGTACCGTTGCTTTGCAGCCAGTTGTAGCCCATCGCGTAGACCGGGTACCAACAGTCCGACACGCGCCGGATATCGTCCTCGGTCAGCGCATCGCCCGCGCCGCCCCAGTAGGCGGGAGCTACGCCCAGCACCTTTACCTTCCTGCCTTGCTTCCAGGTTGGCGAGAGCTCCTTGGACGATGGGACCAACATGTCGTTCATATGCGCCTCCAGCAGCTTGATCACGGTGCCGTACGTCTCGAACATGACTTCGCTCCATCCGCGCCAGCGCGCCTTCTGCGCCGCCGTGGATTCATGATTGCCGCGCCTGGCTTTCCATTCCTCGCCGGCTGGCGGCAGCGGTGCGCTCATCAGCAAGCCGATATCGGGCAGTCCGTCCGGCACATTGCTGTGACGCTTGTCGGAGTCCACCGTTTCCGCGCCGGTCATGTCGAACTTGCCGGCATCCTCGGTGATTTCATAACGGTCCACTTCGGTCTCGTCGGGATCGAAGTTCCGTTGCCGCAGGGCTGGCGAATCGTTGCGGCGGGCAAGGGCGTCCCAACGGTCGTCGGGACGCCAGGCGATGTTGTCAGTACGCCCGATCTCCTTCTGGCGCGTGCGGCTCATGCGCAAATTACTGCCCATGATGCCCGGCAGAAAGATGATGGGAATCACCCTGGCAGGCGGCACCTGCAGGCTCACGCGCTGCTTGTCAGTCGAAGGCGTCAGGGCAATGGTGGCACCGGCGTGCCCACCGATTTCCTCGCCGGTTTTCAGGTAGATGCGATCAGATTCCATAGAGCACTTCCGCCGTGTGAGAGGTGGAGCTCCTTTATAGCCAGCGCCCGCAGAGGCAGGTATCGGATTGCTCTGGTCAGCTGGTAGGAATCGACGTCATCTCAACGATGCTAGTCGTGGGCTGTAGATCAGAAACCGATGGGTAGTGTTTGCAAGTCGCGCATCACCACTAATACCAGCGGTATCAGCGGGATCGCCAGCAGAATCAAGGCGCCATCCGCGGCAACCGTCAGTGGCGTCATGACAACCAGCGCTTCCCTCGCGCCGTTCGGCAGCGCTTCCCTGACCTCGACCCGGTAAGGCTGATTCAATGGCCTGGTGCCCGCCGGCATGCTGAATTTGGCAGCGGAGTAGCGGGAGCCTTGCAAAGCAAACCACCGCACCGCGCGGGTCGTCGATAAATCGGTGAATCCGAACGCCTTGGCGGCCAGCCGGTCCTCCTGGCTTGCCTGCTCGAGAATCAAGGCAAACGGCCCTTCGACATCGCCATTTGCCTTGACGCTAAAGACGTCAAAGTGGGCCGACATCTTCTGGTGAAGCGGCGAGTCCAGCAATTGCACCAAACCCTCCGGTGCGTCGAAGATGTAGTGATACTTCGGGCCAAGAACCGCCAGCTTCTTGCCATCCACGGTGACCAGCACCTGGCTGACCGTCTCCTCGTATCGCCGGTACTCGGTTTGAGTCGCCTTGTCCATCAAGGCCTTGGTGGCGCATCCGCCAGTGCCAAGCAGGATGAGGGCCGTCAGGGTGAGAAGTGTTCTGCGGTGGATGCGATTCGTCATCTGGGGGGTGGCTGGCGCCAGTCGATGGGAATCGAATATCAAAGCCTACGCCAGACACTCACTCAATAGCGCGAATCCAAATTGCATACGGAATTTTCCCGAATCTCGTCTGGCATCGCCGCTCGCGAAGACGCCCATCGGCCCTGATCGTGCTCCCGGCCCCTATGCTCGTCTCATCAGCCATGCTTCAAGTGCGTGAGCAGCGCATTGGCAACGGGGTCGGAGGACGCCGGGTTCTGTCCCGTGATCAGCAAGCCGTCCGTGACCACGTACGGTTGCCAGTCCGCAGCCTTGGAAAAATTGGCGCCGCTTGTCTTCAGCATGTCCTCGACAAGGAAAGGCACGACTTCGGCCAGTCCGACCGCTTGTTCCTCGCTATTCGTGAAACCCGTGACGTTCTTGCCCTTGACCAGGGGGCTGCCGTCCTTCGCCTTCACATGACGCAGCACGCCGGGTGCATGGCAGACCAGTGCGACCGGCTTGCCTGTGGCGATCATGCGCTCGATCAGGTCCTTCGAGTGCGAGTCCTCGGCAAGGTCCCACATCGGCCC
The DNA here is from genome assembly GCF_004353535.1 of Cupriavidus sp. L7L. Lineage (NCBI taxonomy): Bacteria > Pseudomonadati > Pseudomonadota > Betaproteobacteria > Burkholderiales > Burkholderiaceae > Cupriavidus > Cupriavidus sp. L7L. The sequence continues at coordinate 133,711 of NZ_SMNY01000025.1, read as the reverse complement.
GTGGCCGCCCGGATAGAACACGGCGTCGTACCCGTCCGCCGAGACCTCCGACAGCTTGATCGTCGCCGCGAGTGCCGCCTTGGCTTCCGCATCGCCTTCAAAGCGGCGAGTCGCGTGGGTCTGGAAGGAAGGGTCATTGCTCTTCGGGTCGAGCGGGGGCTGCCCGCCGTTCACGGAAGCAAGCGTCACCTCGACGCCGGCATCCTTCAACACGTAGTAGGGTGCGGCCAGTTCTTCCAGCCAGAACCCGGTCTTCTCGCCGGTATCGCCGAGTTGGTCGTGAGACGTCAGGACAATCAGGACTTTCATGACGGATCTCCAGGTGGGGGGAGCACGAGTCCATGGGGCTGAAGCGGCGCAACGGCGACGGATTGCCGGCGCTGCGTCGTGGGTGGGACGGCATGCAGCAACCGTGGCTTGCTTGATGCGCATGGACCTTGGTAAGCATGGACGATGCGGCTTCAAAATCAAAGGCTGAAATGGACCACGCTTTGGGGGCACATTGGGAGGACTGAGGCTTCGCCTTGCGGCACTTCGCAGCACCCGAACCAAAACGGCGCGAGACCAGATGGCCCGCGCCGTTTTGTTTTCAGGCCCGCTGCGAGCCGGCCTGTCACTCGTCGGCGGGCACCGCGCTATCCGCGTCCTCGCCAGCGTATCCATTTGGCACACGCAGATTCCGCCTTGATCTACATCAACGGTTGCCACCGATCCCGCCACTATGCTGGCGAGCGCTAACGGATAGCGCTGAACCAAAGAAAGACACAGACATTACGGGTACAACATGCCGCATCACACCCTGGATATCGAGATCGAACGCCTGGTATCGAAATCAACGCTGGAGTGCGAGCCGCTGACGCCCGTCAGCGAAGTTGTCGCCAGAATGGCGGAGCGCCGCTGCAGTTCGATCGTCGTGATGGACCACGGACGCGCTGTCGGCATCTGGACCGAACGCGATGCGCTGACACTCGGCGACGCGGCCGACGCGCTGTCCACGCCGATCAGCGCGCTGATGAGCCATCCCGTGCAGTCCCTGCCCGGCCGCACGCGCCTTGGCGATGCGGTCGTCCATTTCAAGAACAAGGGTATCCGCCATTGCCTGGTGGTCGACGACGCCGGACGCCCGCTCGGCATGCTCTCGCAGACCGATCTCGTCATGGGCCACGGCGCCGAATTCTTCCTGCGCACCAGGCCGATCGATTCGGTCACGTTGTCCCGGCCTGTCGTGCTGGCGCCCGACACCAGCCTGCCCGACGCGATGCACGCCATGCGCACCGGCGGGCTGAGCGCCATCGTCGTCCGCTACGCCGCGGACGAGTACGGCATCCTGACCGAACGCGACATCGTCCGCCTGGCAGCCGCCAATGCGCTGGGCGGCACGGTGGCCGAACACGCAGCGCGCCCCCTGCGCGCGCTGCGGCGATCCCAGAGCCTCTACGCGGCTCGCCAGACGCTGATCGAACACCGCATACGCCATGTCGGCGTACTTGACGACCAGGGCGAACTGGCGGGTGTGCTGAGCCTGGCCGACATCCTGAGCAATATCGAATACGAGTATGTGCACGAGCTTCAGCTGGCGCTGCGCGAGCGCGATGAAGCCCTGCTGCAATCCGCCTATCACCTGAAGCTGGCCGACCGCGTGTTCGAAGCCACGCTCGACGGCGTCATGGTGACGGACCGCAACGGGGTGATCGAGCGGGTGAATCCAGCCTTTACGCAACTGACCGGCTATTCCCTGGCCGAGGCCATCGGCAAGACCCCGCGCATGCTGAACTCGGGAAAACAGGGCCCCGAGTTCTATCGGTCGCTGTGGCGCCAGCTACGCGAGCATGGCAGCTGGCAGGGCGAGATCTGGAATCGCCGCAAGAACGGTGAACTCTACCTGGAGTACCTGTCGATCTCCGGCATCCACAGCCCCGATGGCGACTGCACGCACTACGCCGCCATCTTTTCGGACATCACCCAGCGCCGGATGGACGAAGAGCGCCTGAACCACCTGGCGATGCACGATGCCCTCACGGCCCTGCCGAACCGTACCCTGTTCAGCGAGCGCCTGAAGCAGGCCATCGCCCGCGCCGAGCGTGCCGCCAGGCGGGTGGCCGTGATGTTCATCGACCTCGACCGCTTCAAGCTGATCAACGACACCATGGGGCACGGCGTGGGCGACCAGGCCCTCAAGGCCATCGCCCGGCGGCTCAGGGAAGCCGTTCGCGAAAGCGACACGGTGGCGCGCCTGGCCGGGGACGAATTCACCGTGGTCATCGAGGACATCGAAGACATCCGCCACGTCGCGCAGATTGCCCAGGCATTGCTGAGCGCGGTCGGGCACCCGATCGACACCAACGGACAAACCGTGTTCGTGACACCGAGCATCGGCATCAGCATCTACCCCGACGACGGCACCGACCAGAAGCAGCTGCTGATACAGGCCGACCGCGCCATGTACGCGGCCAAGGACGAAGGCAAGAACAGTTTCCGCTTCTTCTCCACGCAGATGACCTCATCCTCGATGGAGCGGATCACGCTCGAAACCGAGCTGCGCAACGCCCTGGCGGCCAACGAATTCCGCCTGCACTACCAGCCGGTCTTCGACCTGCGCAGCGGGGCCATCGTCAGCGTGGAAGCGCTGCTGCGCTGGCAGCATCCGACGCGCGGCCTGCTGGGACCGGGCGCGTTCATCACCGCCGCTGAGGATTCGGCATTGATCATGCCGATCGGCGCCTGGGTACTGCGCGAAGCCTGCGGGCAGGCGCGCCGCTGGATCGAAGAGGGTTTCGCGTTCGGCCGGATCGCCGTCAACCTCTCCGCGCGGCAATGCCGCCACGAGCAGTTCCTGCATGACCTCACCACGATCCTGAGCGATACCGGCTTGCCGCCGGGCAGGCTGCAGCTGGAACTGGTCGAGAGCATGGCCATGACTGGCAATGGGGTGACGGAAGCGCTGCTGGGTGAGCTCGCCCGGCGTGGGGTGAGCCTTGCTATTGATGATTTTGGGACGGGGTACTCGTCGTTCACGTATTTGCAGACGTTGCCGGTGGATACGCTGAAGGTGGATCGGTCGTTTCTTGCCGGTATCGATGGTCGGCGGCGTGACAGTGCGATCGTGCGGGCGATTGTTGCCATGGCGCGCTCCCTTGGGTTGACGGTGGTGGCGGAGGGGGTGGAGAACGAGGAGCAGTTGCGGTTTCTGCGGGAGATTGGGTGTGATCGGGGGCAGGGGTTTTTGCTGGCGCGGCCTGGGGCGGCTGAGTGGTTGCGGCGTGCGGGATTTGGGGCCTGACTCGTTCGCTAGCCACCAGATGCATGCTTGCTGCGGCCACGATTCTCAATGGCGATAGTGCCGTTCAGTTAGCGCTATCGTCGTTCCCGCAAAGGCGGGAACCCAGTGACTTGCCTTAGCCCCCTTTTGGGGGGCGCCAATCAGGCCGGAATGGCACATAGTTGCCATCATGCATGCCGGCCAGCCTTTGCACATTCACCTGGTCGCCGATACCCGCCCTCGCATTCGCGAGCGGGGCATGATCACGACGTGACGTTTTCGGCGCACGCTGTCCCGGCTCCACACGGGGAGCCCGGGACTAGAGTGCGTGCTGCTTGTCGGGTTCGCTGACCTCGACTAGCCTGCTATCGATGTCGACTCTTCGCTGCGCTGCGATACCCCTTTGATGCCAGAACGCTCGACCACCCGCTATGCCAAGGCGCTGCAGCGCCTGCGCGAGGTCTTTTCCCCGTTGAACCTGGCGGCGGCGGCGTGGCTGACAGCAACATGGGCGTTCGCGGCGTTTCAACTTGTGAGCGAGCGAGACCGCTTGCTGCACGACGCCGCGAAGCGTACCCAGGCGCAGGCCCAGGCGTTCGGCGCGTACTCGAAATCCAGCATCCTGCGGCTGTCCGAGTTCCTCCTGGACCTGCGGGCCAGTTGGCTGGCCGGCCAGCCGGGGTTCATCGAGATGGTGCGCGAGCGGCAGAACCTGGTGGTGGACCTGTCGTTCCAGGTGTCGGTGATCGACAAGCATGGTCTGCTCATCTACTCGTCCATTGCCACGCCCGTGCCCGGCGGGAAGGTTGACCTGAGCGGGCGCGAGCATTTCCGGGTCCATCAGAACGCGGGCGGGCGGGACATGCTATTTATCAGCGACCCGGTGAAGGGCAAGGTCTCGGGCAAATGGTCGATCCAGTTCACGCGCCCCATCCTGCGCGCGGGCAGCTTCGACGGGGTCATCGTGGTCTCGGTCAGTCCGGAGCAGTTCGCCAGCTTTGCGCAGACGTTCACGGACCGCGATGGCGAAGTGGCGTCGGTCATCAAGACTTCCGGCATGGTCCTTGCGCGCGTGCCGGCGCTGGAGGGTACGCTGGCCAGGACGGTCAGCAACAGGCCGTACCTCGCCAGCGGGTCGCCCCCGACCGGTAGTTATCGGGCGATGTCGGGCTCCGAAGGCGTGGAGCGGGTCTTCGGCTATTACCGTTTGCCGGAGTTCGGGCTCAATTTCGTGGTGGGCGAGTCGGTCAGCCTGGTGCTGGCGCCCTACGAGGTTTATCGCCGCATTGCCCTGGCCGGTGCCATGGCTTCCACGCTGCTGCTTGCCCTGTTGTACTACAGCCTGCGCCGTTCCATGGCGGAACGACAGCGCCACATGGAAGAAATGCGGCTGGCTTCGCTGATCTATTCGTCCAGCAGCGAGGCCATGGTGGTGACGTCGCTCGATGGCACCATCATCGACGTGAATCCGGCCTTTGCCGCCGCCACCGGCTATACAGCCCAGGAGATCAGGGGCCGCTCGGGCTATAGCCTCAGCGGGGCAGGCAATGCGGCAGGGCTGGTTGAACGCCTGCGGGCCACCGTGGCAGCCACGGGCAGATGGAGCGGCGAAATCTCGATCCGCTGCAAGGACGGCAGCGAGTTTCCCGCCTACCTGACCGTGGATACCTACCTGGCCCACGCGTATGGCGAACGACGCCGCGTTGCGCTGATCCATGACATGACCGAGAAGCGCCAGGCGGAGGAAGTCATCCGGCACCAGGCGAATTTCGATGCGCTCACGGATCTGCCTAACCGCCGCCTGTTCTTCGACCGGCTGGATCAGGAGATCGAGCGTTCGCGGGGCACGCAGGATGTGCTGGCGCTACTGTTCATCGACCTGGATCGCTTCAAGGAGGTGAACGATACCCTCGGCCACGACCAGGGCGACCAGTTGCTGCTGGAGGCGGCGCGGCGCATTGCGGCATCGGTGCGCGCGTCGGATACCGTGGCGCGGCTGGCCGGCGACGAGTTCACCGTGATCCTGCCCGCGGTGGGCGATGCCGGCGTTGCCGGGGACATTGCCCAGGCGATTCTGGAGCGGATTGCCGCGCCTTACCACCTGGCCGACGAGCTGGTGGTGGTGTCGGCCAGCATCGGCGTGGCCACCTGGCCCAGGGACGCTGACAACGCCGAGGCCCTGCTGGTGTGCGCCGACCAGGCGATGTTTGCCGCCAAGGAGGAGGGCCGTAATCGCTGGAAGGTCTTCACCCAGGCGCTGCTGCAGGTGGAGAGGGAGCGCCTGCGCATCACGCAGGACCTGCGCACGGCGCTGGGGTCCAGGCAGTTCGCGCTGCACTACCAGCCCATTGTCGATCTGCGCACGGGCAAGGTCTGCAAGGCCGAGGCCCTGATCCGCTGGGACCATCCGGTGCGCGGGCCGATCCGCCCGGCGGATTTCATTGCCGTTGCGGAGGAATCCGGCCTCATCATCGACATCGGCCGCTGGGTGCTGACCGAAGCGCTGGACCAGCTTGCACGCTGGCAGGTGCTGCTGGGCAAGGGCTTCCAGATCTCGGTCAACAAATCACCAGTGGAGTTCTGCGCGCCGGCGAGCGGGCCCGAGTCCTGGTCCAGCATGATCGAGAGCAGGAACGTGCCGGTGGGCAGCCTCGTCATCGAGATCACCGAAGGCTCGCTGATGGAGCAGAACGCCGATGTCATGGACCAGCTCTCCCGCTTCCAGGCGGCCGGCATCGAGATCGCGCTCGACGACTTCGGCACTGGCTACTCGTCCTTGTCGTACCTGCGGCGCCTGGACATTGACTACATCAAGATCGACCAGTCCTTCATCCGCTCGCTGACACGGGGCCCGGACGACGTGGCCTTGTGCCACGCCATCATCAGCATGGCGCATGCACTGCGCATCCGCGTGATTGCCGAGGGCGTCGAGACCGAGTCGCAGCGTGACATCCTGGTGGCTGCCGGCTGCGACTATGGGCAAGGCCACTTCTTCTGTCCGCCGGTGGAGGCCAGCGCGTTTGAGGCGTTTGTGAGCGCGGTAATTTGAGGCGGGTGGCGTCCTTCGGTGCCCTGGATTTTCTTACCAACTGCGACTATGGAGTCTTGCCAATTTGGCGGGACTCAATTCTTCCGTCAGCGCGCAGTGATGGGCGGGTCGAATGAATAGCCTTCGGCTGTCCAACCGATCAGGTTGCCACACCTGACCCGGAAGTTCAGTATCGATTTCGCGCCGACCTGAAACAACCGGCACTCGGTGCCGGGCTCGACATAACCAACGACCTTCGCCGCAGGGTCTAGCATGCCTTCCCATTCCTGGTATAGCGCAACACGTTTCGCCACGACCCGGCTTTCGAAATCCAGGCGATAGCCGCCGACCAGGCCGAATAGAACAACAGCAACCGCTGCGAGACCTAGCCATATGACGTAGGATCTGCGCTTACCAATTTCCCGACGCGCCACCTTCATAGCCCTTCTTGTAGTGTCGTTCCTCAACAAGCCGATTCGATCTTCTCAGCCCCATCAGCACGTCAGCCGGCGAAACCAGATCGAAACCGCGTGGGTCATGCGCAAGAATCCCCGCCAGTTCTAGTACATCAGCGACATTGGTGCTGCACGAATTGCCGAACAGGCTGTACTTAGAGTTCTCGGCGACCCGTCTTTCCAGTTCATCACGGATCAGCTTCATTTCACGCGGTGACACCCAAAGGTACATGCCAATGCCATCCCGATACATGCCAGGATGGCTTCCCGATTCGTCCGACACGGTTTGTGCCGTATTGCTGCGCCCTTGCACTTCGGGCAAAACACCATATGCCCTATGCCAGCCACGGGCACGCCGTGCACCAGAAAGTTGGGAATGCCTTCCAGAACGGTCCCGCCGTGCGTCGTGCTATCGCCCTTGCGAACAATGCCCTTCATCATGGAGTCCTCTCCCTTAAAAGGTGGAACTCCCTTATAGCCGCGTGCAGTAACGGCATAAATCAGACTTTTCCGGCTTTTTGGAAGGGTAATCGCCGTATGTAGCGACGAGACTTCTGCTTGAACAAGGCATCCGAAGAAATCCTCCAAGCGGGAGATTCCTCACAGCCATCTGCCAACGCCAACCCAGATCCGTTGCCCGATGCTCTTGACTGCATCGACGGCTTCGCGGAAGAGCCCCCTTGCCGTAGCGCGGACCCTGGTCACGACGGCCCCTCCCGCAGAGGCGATCGTCGTCGGCAGGCGCTGCACGCGGATCGGCTTGCCCGCAGGCTCGAGCTGGCAAATTTGAAAATTTGCGATATTTGCGAGTCCCAGGACACAGCTCAAATTCCTTCCCCGCGCCTTTCGCTATAGATAGCGGGGCAAACATTTGATAACCAGGGAGACGCGCATTGCATACTATCCCTCGCGGTGTCCGCTCTTGCGGGCATGTTCTCCACACTTCCCAGTACCTGTACGTCCTCGTTCAGAACCAGCCGGCGAAAGACCAGCCCAACTGCTGCCGCGTCTCCTGGGAATACCTAGATACCGATCAGCCTGCCAAGGGGCCACTATTCACCGGACACAAAGGGATACCTGCGAAGCTGATAGTGGCGATTTTTGCTGGCTTGGCGCTCGCTCCCCAGGCCTTCGCACAAGTGCCGTCGCCGGTTTTTGACAGCTGCGTATTGATGGAAAGCTACAAGGCTGGCACATACCAGGAGCTTGGTGGCGAGGCCACCATCAGCGACGACGAGATACCCGGGTATTCGGTCCTAAGCTATCAGCATAAAGGAATCAGCTACGGGTATGCATCCAGCGCCAGAAGCCAAGGGGATCTGCTTATAGTTGGCTCACAAAGGATGTCAATCCTCAAAGCCAAGCGAGTGGGGAAAGAGAGTCCAGAGAGAATCGATCCAACTCAGGCGGTCTACGGGATCGTGCGCTACAAAGCGCGAGCCTACTATTGCGTGGCATCCAATTTTGAAGGGTTGGGGCGAAGCGGCTCGCTTCAAAACATACGAGCTGCCTACATCGCTCCCCTCACTGGTTGCAGCAAGGCGCCAAAGATGAGTGGGCTCTACTATTCCGTGCGGGATATCCGCAAGATCCCGAGATAGCCAAGCGGGCAGATAAGCGGCCTTGCCCGCTTGGTCATTCATCGCTGGGCCCATTGGCCGCCCACCATACCGCGAGCAGGCCCGTCACCATCAACTCCTCGGCATACCGCCTGCGTTGACACGGTCTGCGCGCATGCTTGGCACCAACCATTGCCCGCTATATTATTGCCTTCGCCATTCCTGGCAAATCCAGACAGAACGAATAAAACCAGGCGCGCGGCCCGGCGCCGGCGCGGCGGCAACCACCGCGCCGCCGGCATGGCCGATCGCCATTACGGGCGGAAAGGTCTGCGTGATCGAACAAATCGTCATCGTCGGCTTCGGCTGCATCGGCCAGGCCGTGCTGCCGCTGCTGGAGCGAATCTGGCCAAAGGTAGCGATAACCGTGGTGGATCGGCTGCTCGACCACACTCGCATGCAAATCGTAGCCAATTACGGCTTGCATGCCATCGAGACCAACGTCACCGCCGGCAATTACGAAACGGTACTCGGCCCGCTGCTGAGCCCCGGGACCTTCCTGCTGAACCTCGCTCCATCCGTCTGCAGCCGCGACCTGATCGCACTGGCGCAGGCGCACGGCGCGTTCTACGTCGATGCCGGCATCGAACCATGGGACTACGAGGCCGACCCGCAAGCCTCGCACCTGAGCAACTACGCGCTGCGCGACGCGATGCTCGCCTTCGCCCGCGGCCGCGAATCCCTACCGACCGCGTTGGTCGCGCATGGCGCCAACCCCGGGCTGGTGTCCGTGCTGGTCAAGGCCGCGCTGATGGCACTGGCCGGCAACGCGGGACTGCAATTGCCCGAGCCTGAAGACCGCGCCGACTGGGCCGCACTCGCGCGCGCCCTCGACGTGCGCGTCATCCAGGTCGCCGAGTACGACAGCCAGCAAGCCCCCGGCTACCCGCGCGACGGCGAATTCGCCAACACCTGGTCCGCCGAAGGCTTCATCACCGAATGCCTGCAGGACGCCGAACTCGGCTGGGGCACGCACGAGCCCGCGCTGCCCCCCGACGGCTATCGCCACGGCTACGGCAGCGGCGCGGCCGTAGCGCTGGACCGGCCCGGGCACCGCACGCGCGTGCGGTCGTGGTCGCCGCGGCATGGCCCCTTCGACGCGTACCTGATCACGCACAACGAATCGATCTCGATCGCCGAGTACCTGACCGACACCACCCCCGGCCAGCCGCCATACCGCCCCACCGTCTACTACGCCTATCGCCCCACCAGCGCCACGCAGGTGTCGATGCAATGGCTGGACGACCGCGCCGCACCGCGCGTGCGCGCCGAACGCATCCTGCGTGACGAGATCCAGTGCGGCGAAGACGAACTCGGCGTGCTGCTGATGAGCGGCCGGCACGGCGCGGTCTGGTACGGCTCGCGCCTGTCCGTGCAGCGCGCGCGCTCGCTGGCGCCGTACAACACCGCCACCAGCCTGCAGGTGGCATCGAGCCTGGTCGCCGGCATGCAGTGGATGCTGGCCAACCCCGCGTGCGGCGTGGTGGAATCCGACGCGCTCGACTTCCGCCCCGTGCTGGCCGATGCCGCGCACTGGTGGGCACCGCTCAGCGTGCATTTCACCGACTGGCTGCCGCGGCCGGGCGCCACGTCGCTCGCCTTCACCGATTTCCTGCTCGACGACCCCACCGCGCAACCCGTCGCCTGCCAACCCGCAACGTCTCCGACAATGGCCTGCTGATGCAACGCATCCCCCAGACCCCGCGCCGCAACTGGTCGCGCGAACTCGAGAAGGTCGGCTTCCACTTCCATTCGCTGGACGAGTTCAACGTCCCGCGCGAAGTCGACGACAACACCTTCTTCTACTGGCGCGAAGACGCCGCCTACGCCTTCAGCGAGCACGAGATTGAAACGCTGTACGCCGCCGCGTATGACCTCAACCAGCGCTGCCTGGAGGCCGTGCAGCACGTGATCGACCACGACCTGTTCGCGCGCCTGGCCATCCCCCAGGACTTTGCGCAACGGATCCGCACCTCCTGGGACCGCGACGAGCCCACGCTGTTCGGCCGCTTCGACATGACGCTGGACGAGCACGGCGTGCCGAAGCTGTACGAGTTCAACGCCGACACCCCCACCTCGCTGATCGAATCCGCCGTGGCGCAGTGGTACTGGAAGGAAGCCGTGCAGCCGCAGGCCGACCAGTTCAACAGCCTGCACGAGGCGCTGGTGGCGCGCTGGCAATGGCTGCGCCAGCACTACCGCAACGCCAGCGTGCTGCACTTTGCGTGCATGTTCGACAGCCAGGAAGACATCTGCAACACCGAGTACCTGATGGACACCGCGCTGCAGGCCGGCTGGTCCGTCAAGCTGGTCGACCTGCAAGACATCGGCACCGACGGCCGCGGCGGCTTCTATGACGCCGACGACGTGCCGATGGAAGTCGTCTTCAAGCTCTACCCGTGGGAATGGATGGCCACCTCCGACTACCGCGACCAGCTCGCGCACAGCCCCGTGCGCTGGGTCGAGCCGCCGTGGAAGGCCGTGCTGTCCAACAAGGCCATCCTGCCGATCCTGTGGGAGCTCTTCCCGGGACACCCCAACCTGCTCGAAGCCAGCTTCGACCCCGGCCGCTTCGCCGGCCAGCCACACGCCCAAAAGCCCTTCCTGTCGCGCGAAGGCGAAAGCGTGACCCTGCTCACCCCGGAAGGCCACGTCCACAACCCCGGCGAGTATGGCGAGGAAGGCTTCATCTACCAGGCCTACTCGCCGGCGCGGCGCTTTGCCGGCCGCTACACCACGCTGGGTGTCTGGATCGTCGACGACGTGCCCAGCGGCCTGTGCGTGCGCGAGGAATCCGGGCCCATCGCCAAGAACACCAGTTTCTTCGTTCCGCACTACTTCACGAACGCGTAAGCACATGGCCAAGAAGAAGCCGGGCAGCCAACGGCCGTCGAAGTACGACAGCCCCTACAGCCCCAAGCCCAGCCGCTCCGCCAAGGTGTCATGGCAGGCGCAGGCCTACAACACCCAGCCGAAGAAGTCGCCCACGCTGTGGATCATCGGCGCCTGCGCCGTGGTCGCCGGCGTAGCGGCACTCGGCTCCTGCAGCGACGACGCCGATGACGATCCCGGCGTGACCGTCCGCCGCGCCAGCTACGCCACGCTGCAAGACTGCGAAGCCGACTGGAACACGCCCAACGACTGCGAGAGCGTGCCGGCCGACGACACGCGCAACCTCTACAGCTCCAGCCTGGCCGACGCCGCCAGCAGCCCGGGCGCCAACGGCAGTTCGGGCAGCGGCCATGGCAGCACAGCCTACTACGCGCGCTGGTACGGCCCGTACTACACCGCCAGCGGCACCGTCTACCACCCCGACGGCACGCAGACCCAGCGCGACATGTCCTCCGGCCCGCTGCGGCCGATGACTGCCTACGACAGCAACGGCATGCGCACGCAGCAGCAATGGGCGCCCTCCACGCCGAACGCCGCGATGGTGGAAGAAGCCACCGTGCGCCGCAGCTCGCTCGGCCGCGGGCAATCCATGGGGCTGTCCATGCGCACCGCGGCCGTGTCGCGCGCGCCGGTGGTGTCGCGTGGCGGCTTTGCCAGCCGCTTTGGCAGCGCCGGGAGGTCTGGTGGCGGTTGAGTGTTGCTTCGCTTTCGCTGTGTCTGATTTCCTTCCCTGATCCACTGACAACGAGTCGAACCTATGGTCAATGCCATGCATCCGGCGCTTGCCTACCTGATCTATATCGTCACCAGCTTTGGCTTGCTGGGGCTGTTCCTGCTGGTCTATACGCGGGTGACGCCGCATCGGGAATTCCAGCTGATTCGCGAGGGGAATGTTGCGGCGGCGATGTCGCTGGGTGGGGCGGCGCTGGGGTTCTCGCTGACGTTGTCGTCGAGCATTCAGCATAACGCTACGTTTGGGATGTTCTTGTTGTGGGCGTTTGGCGCGTTTGCTGTGCAGGTGGTGGCTTACCTGGTGGCGGCGCGGGCGTTGGGGGGTGTCAGTGAGGCAATCTCCAATGACAACCGAGGGGTTGGGGCGGTGATGGGGGTGATTTCGTTGTCGGTGGGGGTGGTGAATGCGGCGTGTCTTAGCTGAGGTGGTGGAGGCAAGGCCGGCAGTGAAACGCAGCAGGCATTGGGTGCGCATTGGCCTGGCGTTGATTGGTGCCGTGCTGCTTGGGGATGCTGTTGCGCTGATGATGATGGGGTTGTTCAGCCTCGGCATTACGTTACCGGGGGGTATTGGTATTGCGTTCCTGTTGCTCGCGTTGTGTTGGGATGGCGTGGCGCGGTGGCGGAAGGCTGATCGGCGGCGGGAGTTGCTTTGGCGAGCTGGGTGGGTTGCGTTTGTTGTGTGGCTGGTGACTGTTGGGGTGTTCTTTTATGGCATCCGCAGTGGTATGGGCGTGTCCGTGCCGGCGGGGACGTCGATGAAGGCGATTGTCATTCTTGGGTCTGGTACGCCTAACTGTGAGGCGTCGCCTACGTTGATTGCGCGGTTGGATCAGGGGTTGGTGCAGGCGCGGCGGTGGCCGGGGGCTAAGGTGGTTGTGAGTGGCGGGCAGGACTTTGGGCTGCGGTGTGTTGAGGCGGACATCATGGCTGACTACCTCATTGCTCGTGGGATAGCGGCTGACAGGGTGATTCGCGAGGGACGAAGTACCAGCACCGAGGAAAATCTGATGTTCAGCCGACAGTTGCTAGAGCGGCAGGGCATTGATGCTGCGGGTGCGACTGTGGTGGTGACCAGCGATTTCCACGTGCGGCGGGCAGTGGGGATTGCGCGGAAGGCAGGGTTCAGCGAAGCATTCGGCGTGGGAGCCGAAACGCCTTTGTACCTTCGATTCAATGCGTGGTTGCGGGAGTACTTCGCGGCGATCAGTAGTTGGGTGTTAAGGGAATACTGAAGCTTCAGCTTGTGGCACTTCGCAGTGTCAGAACCAGAACAGCGCGAGACCAGTGGGCTCGCGCCGTTTTGCTTTCAGACCCGCGTTGCGCGGGCCTGTGCCCCGTCAGACAAGCGCCTGCAGGCGGTCAGCGCTTTGGTCAATCTGCCGCTTGAGCGGCGACAGCAGGGCGTGGATGCCGATGCTGTCGGGGATATCGCCTGCCTGCAGGTCCAGCAAGGTCAGGATGGACTGGAGGCCGGCGCTGACACGCAGTAGGTCGTCGCTGGCTTCGAGGATGTGGTCCTCGAGGGTGGCGGCTTTGCTAGGTTGCGGTGGGATGGCTTTGGCGCGGCGGCGGAATTGGGCGCGGTCGGCTTTGGCCAGGTTTTCAGCTAGTTGGGCTTGTTTTTGGGCGAGGGTGGGCTCCTGGGGAGCCGGGGTGGTGGACTGCATTGCGACCTCCGTGCATAAAAAAGAGATGGAGGCTCACCGTCCGCTGTCAACCGGGTGGGCGAGCACGAGGCAGGGTTGACAGACCGGCATGCACGGACCGGCGAGCCCGGAGGCTCCCCCGCCATGGCTCGCCCGTAGAGGCGTGCACAAGCGAAAGACGAGAGGATACAGCTCCGTCGCTCGTCCGGCGCGCATAAGTCAGGCTGTCAAACCTGGTCGACCATTGTGTTGGTGACGCTACCAGTCTCCGCCGACAGCGCTTGCAGCCCAATGCGGCAATTCTCAAAGCTCTTTTCCGGTCGTCATTGGCGCAACGCCCAAGTACGTGCTTGCACATGCTGGGCCAGAACGAACCCAACTGAACCGGATTCCTCACGTGGAGAACGAGATAGGGCTGGATTTGCTGTCACGACGCTCCGGCGTCACCCGTACCGGGTAAGCGGAACGGTGCCCGTATCTGCATTTCCCTAACCTGCGGCATAGGACTCGCCCACGAATTCCATTACGAGGCACTGAAGCATCCCTGGGCCGTTCAGTCGCCCAGAAGAAGCATGCCCCCGACGCTTCTGATTCGAGAAGCCCTCCAAGCCATTGCTTGCAGGCGTCGCGCACTACATAATGGCCAAAAATATCAGAAATTTCTGATTGCAGTCATCGGTAGACATTGCAGTCGCGGGGGAAAAATTGCGCATTCCACATGTCACGCAGGCGACCATCAGGTCGGCATTGGATGAGTTCGATCGGGTGCTGCGTGGTACCCAAAAGTGGGCGGATTGGGAAACCAAGAAGTCGCAGCTTTATGCGATCTCCGATCAAGGAATGCTGTATCCGCCTAAGCAAATTCTATCGATGGCGACAGGCGTGCCCGTTTCGCACTTTAGCGGCGGCGTGCAAACAAACGCGTACCTTGAAAACTTGGGCTTCGGTATTGTCCGGCTCCCTAACGGGAGCCTACCTTTCGGCGGAGGCGAGCCTCCGACGTTCGTACTTGGGCGCATCTACCATCGGCAAACGGAAATTCACCATCGCTTTGGCGGCAGTCGCCAAAGTGGCATAGCTCCGTCCAGCAAAGTACCAGCCATCTTCATCTTCACCGGCGAAAGCGGCGAGCAGTATGGCTACTTTGACGGCCGGGACGAGCTCGGCATGTTCTCATACACTGGGGAAGGACAAGTCGGCGATATGGAATTCAAACGTGGCAACCTTGCCATCCGAGATCATGCCGCCAATGGGCAGGCGCTGCACCTCTTCAAATCATTGGGGAAAGGCAAGGGGCAGGAGTATCTAGGCGAGCATACTTACGGCGGCCATGCAATTCGCCAAGGCCCCGACAAAGACGGGACTCAAAGAGACATCATCGTATTTCAACTGGTGCCAGTTGCGCTGTTGGACGAGGAGAGCGTTACGCTGCCCGAAGACGAGGCGACGGATGGTCCAGCGCCTACCAGCTTGGAAGAAGCTCGCAAACGCGCCCTTGAGGCCATTTACGATTCGAGTAACGAAATGGGCAGGGCTGCATTACGAAAACTCTATCGGCGCAGCAAACGAGTAAAGGACTACGTGCTGCTGCGTGCTGAAGGCATTTGCGAGTCATGTCGACAGCCCGCGCCGTTCAAGCGAAAAGACGGCTCGGCCTATCTTGAACCACATCATACTACACGCGTGTCAGATGGTGGACTTGATCATCCACGTTATGTTGCAGCCATATGTCCTGCCTGCCATCGCCATATCCATCATGGCGTTGGTGGAGAAGAGAAGAATCTTGAGCTGATTTTCGCAATCGCTGCCAAAGAGCCAGAAGCGTGACGGCAACCAAGAACGGTTCGATAAATGTGGCACAGGTTGTCAAACCCAGTGCCTAGCCGCCAAACGACCATCGATGTAGACCGCGTTTCCCCAAGAAATTGCAACACATCGAGCCCCATCTTCCCGACCTCACCAATGAGGACATATAAGTGTATGGACACGGCAATCTTCATAGTGAAAACCCAGGCACGTGGCGACATCAATACGCAAGAGGTCCAAGTCAAGGCAGCGGTCGCGGCGCGTTGGTGCAAACATGCTTCGGATCACGCGGCGAACGTTGGCACCAAACCGTGGAGGTACCTGCTGGTTCCTCACGACGAAAACAACGAATCAAAACGGCTAACAGACTTCCTTCGCTTTGATGTGAAGGGGTGAGGGGTGTTCGCAATGCAACCTTTCTCTATCACACTTTTCGCGACCAATGGCGACCCGGAAGGCATTCGCCACGTCGACAAGTCAAATTGGTCTGGCTACGGCGTTGTCTTTCCCAAGGAGCTGTTCCATCTGTTAAAGCAGGAGCCAGGTTTTTTTCAGGCAGGCATCTACATCCTTGTTGGAAACGCCGCCGAGGAAACCATCTATATCGGTGAGGCCGACCCAGTCGGAGACCGGCTGAAGAGTCACGTCTCAAACAAGGAAGGATGGGTTTGGGGCGTCTACTTCTTTGACCGTAACCACAAGATCGGCAAGACGGAGGTTCAGTACCTGGAGTCGGCACTTATCGCACTTGCCAAGAAGCACGACCGCGCCATCCTTCTGAACAAGAACAATCCTACCGCGCCAACGATGGGGCCAGCAGCGAAGGCCACGGCACAAGCATTTCTGGCCGACATGTTGTTGATTTTGCCTATGCTTGGAATTAACGCATTCACGCCACCCAAGAAAGAAGATCCGCTCGACCAGGTGCAGCCAGTTGGATCAGAGAACGGCAAGTTCGACACGATCGTTGTCCCTGCGCGCGAGGAAGGGTTTAAGCAGCGCTTCTTGAATGAGAACTGCTGGTTTGCCGTTCGGATCAACGCAAAGCACATCTCGAAGCTGAAGTTCATCGCTGCCTATCAGGTCGCTCCCGTCGCGGCGATCACCCACATCGCCGAGATCGATGCAATCGTTCCATACAACGATACGGGCAAGTACATGCTCAAGTTCAAGGGAGCCGCCACGGCGATAGTCCCGATTCCGCGCCGAGAGGGCAGCGAGGTTAACATGCAATCGTCGCGGTATGCACTACGGGACAAACTGTTGGCTGCAAAGAATCTGGATCAGGTTTGGGCATAGGCGTAGGAACAGAAAGCCATGCGTTTCATCGCCGGCCCACTCAACAAGCAGTTGCTTCAGAACCTACTCGCCGACGTCATCGAGCCCTGCACGCGCGTGCGGGCCGCCGTCGCCTACGCCAGCCGCGACAACATGCAGTTGTTCGAGGCGTGTGCGCGACACTTGAAGCCACTAGAGTTTTTCGGCCGCTACGACCACACCGTAGCCGTCGATCCAGCAGTGCTGAAGTGGTTCCTCGACAAGGCCAGTCCGAACTTCGACTGCAAGCTCATACCTGACATCCTGCATGCGAAGGTTATCTGGTGGGTGGATGCTGGGGTGTACATCGGGTCCGCAAATCTGTCTGACCGGGCCTGGATCTCGAACATCGAAGCGGGCACCTTCCTGTCCCATGACGAACTCGTCGAGACGGGCATGGAACGAGAGCTGCTACGCTTCTTCGAGGAGATGGATGACCGCGCACGCCCACTGAACAAAGAGATCTACCAAGAGCAGTTGCACCTGGCAGATCGGCGGTTAGAGCTTTCGAAGCGCGAATACGGGCTTGAGCAGCAGTTCGACAAGGTCCGGCTGTTGCCGAAGAACCACGGGTTGGTGTTCGTCGACACGAAGCGGTCGTCGGAGAAGCGCTTTCAGAAGTTCGAGCAGGACTGGAACGACACGCTTCAGGTGATGCGATCCATTGCATCCAGAGTCTCAGCGCCGGGCGTCAAGCCTAACTGGATCGAAGAATCGGTGCCTCCTGGGGTTCAGGCGGACCAATTCCTGCACGCCTACTACTACAAGCAAGTGAAGGATGGGAACCGCCACCCCTACGAAGAGTTCTTCGCCAGGAACTCCAAGAACCCAGAGCTGGCTCTACGGAGCGCGCTGGAGTGGTGGCATGCCGCCGACTTCGACCACTCGTTCGAGGAACGCACGATCTACGAGTGGTCGCCGCGACTGCGCGAGCTACTGGCACGCGACCGCATTCTGAAACTGAGCGAGGAAGAGTTCGTCGATGCAGTCTCCCGGGTACACGCGATCCGCGACCATGCGATCAAGCAGGAGAACGAGCACCTGGGCTTACCGGACCGACCGCAGTCTGGCGATGACAAGGTTGAGAAGTTCGGCGAATGGCTCTGGCAGCAACGATCCCGCGATGGCAAGATCGTCCTCGATCTGTTGAACTACGTCGTCTGGGGCAACGGCAGCCTTTCGTCACGACTCTGGAACGCGATTCGCAGCGACGATTGGGCGATTCCGCATATCGGGCTGAGCAGCCTCGGGGAAATCGTCGGCTGGGCTCGCCCGGACGAATTTCCGCCACGGAACATGCGCACGAGCAAGGGCCTAAGGGCGCTTGGTTACAACGTCAGGATTGGCGTGTGACTTCGGACGAAAGGAGTATGGCTTCGGCTTCGCGCCGCAGGACCAGACCGGGGACTCTTCGTGACAAGTTCAAATCAACCGCCTGACTTCAGGTTCTGGTCAATCTCACAACGCCCCTGAGATTCTGGTCCTGTTTCAGACGTTCAAGCGTCAGCCTTCCTGGCCTCGAGTCTGGGTCACCATGGCGATTGAGAGCTCCCGCACCACTGTTCGCGCCGTCAAGAACACCCGCTCCACTGCACGCTTGTACCCGAGTGCCGCGAACCCACACATGATTGTAATGAAGAGGAGCGCAAGAGCACTCGGCAGTGAATCCGATAACACCTGCCCAATTTCATTGGAGGAGATATTTTTCAACGCTATCCCGCTATATTGCCCCCAAATGAAGAGAGCTACCGCCCATGCAAAGGTAATAATCCATTGCGCGGCCTTTACACGCGAATTTGCACGATCATAAAGCTCCTTCAGAATATCCAAAATGTGCTTGGCCTCATCCACATTGATCGTGCACTGGGCTATGAATTCCGACTTTGCGCGGTGGACAGCTTTGGACGGCACTCTGTCCGACACATATTGACTTGGAAGTTCAAATGCGGCCAAAATTGCGGCAAAGAGGAACGCTACATATTGAATACCAGTAGCATCCGCCTGACTCCCCGTACCAACCTTGGTTAATCCGCCAATGACGAATTGTGCAATTATCCAATATAGTAGGAAGAGCAGCACTGGCCGTATGAAAATGAAGGCTCCGCCCTGAAGAAGTCCGAAGGCGGAGATCACTCTCGTGACAGGTCGTAACAGAGATATATCAAAGCGACGCCCGGTGTCCAGCGCCTCTTCACTCCGTCGAAGGAGGATCACAGCCTTGTCAAGGATTGTTAGCGGGACCGCAGTTTCACCAAAAACGTGCTTGACAGACTTTAATGCATTGGAGGCAATGTGTTTCATGACGAAGAATGAGTAGGGTGCTCGCTCTCCCATTAACGTATTTTTTGGCTACCAAATCGACCCTACCAAAGAAGGAGCCCTTACTAGTACCTTCAATAGATAATCGATCGAAATGCAGCTCACTATCCGGGCCACAGCTTACGTGAGGCGAAAAAAAGGCCAGCCCCTAATGAGCTGGCCCTATGGTCATGCAACGTTGTGCGCAGGAAGAATCGACTATATTTTCACACTCCGCATAGAAGAGTTAGACATCAATATTTCTTGCCACCAACGCATTACTCTCAATAAAGTTCCGCCGCGGCTCCACCTCATCCCCCATCAGCGTGGTAAAGATCTGATCCGCCGCAATAGCATCCTCAATCTGCACCTTCAGCAGTCGGCGTTGCGTGACGTCAAGGGTCGTCTCAAACAGCTGCTCAGGATTCATCTCCCCCAGACCCTTATAGCGCTGCCGCGAAACACCACGCTCAGCCTCAGCCAACAGCCACTGCATGGCACCGTGGAAGTCGTTGACAGTCTGATCCCGCAGCTTATCCCCTTCACCCCGCTGCACTTTAGTCCCTTCCGGAGTCAGCCCCTGGAAAGTCTTGGCAGCATTGGAGAGCGCAGCATAG
Organism: Cupriavidus sp. L7L; assembly: GCF_004353535.1. Taxonomy (NCBI): domain Bacteria; kingdom Pseudomonadati; phylum Pseudomonadota; class Betaproteobacteria; order Burkholderiales; family Burkholderiaceae; genus Cupriavidus; species Cupriavidus sp. L7L. The sequence goes on along the minus strand of NZ_SMNY01000025.1, from coordinate 114,039 downwards.
TCAGCGCCATGAACAAAATCCGCATCCAGATGCGACAGCCGCACGTTGCCATGATGACGACGAGCAATCATCAGCCGATGCTTGTCCGTCTTCTCATCAAACTGCGCATACACATCAGCCGTACCGTCATCATTCACGGCCGCGCCGAGCAGCGTCTTGGCATGCATCTCAGCCAGCTTGGCCTTCAGCGCCACGGCTGAGGCTTCCGCCGCAGCAGCACTGTCCAGATCCAGCGTCACGCCGTCCGCAATGGCACGCAGGGCGTCCGTATCCACAATACGTGACAGACGGCCAATCACGCCTTCCGTGAGCTGATACTGCCGCGCCAGCTCAGTCAGCGCATCACCACTGATCTCACTACCATCCGGCCTCACCAGCGACGCCTTCTCCATCGCCAGCTTCAACAGATAAGCATTGAGCTCGACATCATCCTTGATATACCGCTCTTCCTTGCCATGCTTAATCTTGTACAGCGGCGGCTGCGCGATATACACATAGCCGCGCTCGATGATGTCAGGCATCTGCCGGTAGAAGAACGTCAGCAGCAGCGTGCGGATGTGCGAGCCGTCCACGTCCGCGTCAGTCATGATGATGATGCGGTGGTAGCGCAGCTTTTCCAGGTTGTAGTCGTCCTTGCCGATGCCGGTGCCCAGCGCGGTGATCAGCGTCAGCACTTCCTGGCTGGACAGCATCTTGTCGAAGCGGGCGCGCTCAACGTTCAGGATCTTGCCCTTGAGCGGCAGGATGGCCTGGAACTTACGGTCGCGGCCTTGCTTGGCGGAGCCGCCTGCGGAGTCGCCCTCCACCAGGAAGAGTTCGGACTGGGCGGGGTCTTTTTCCTGGCAGTCGGCCAGCTTGCCGGGCAGGCCCATGCCGTCCATCACGCCCTTGCGGCGGGTCATTTCGCGGGCCTTGCGGGCGGCTTCGCGGGCGCGGGCGGCGTCTACGATCTTGCCGCAGATGGTCTTGGCGTCGATGGGCGTTTCCAGCAGGAAGTCGGTCAGGGCCTTGCTGACGAGTTCTTCCACGGGCAGGCGCACTTCTGACGAGACCAGCTTGTCCTTGGTCTGCGAGCTGAACTTGGGCTCGGGCACCTTCACGGAGAGCACGCAGGCCAGGCCTTCGCGCATGTCGTCGCCGCTGGTTTCTACCTTGGCCTTCTTGGCGATCTCGTTTTCTTCGATGTACTTGTTGATGACGCGGGTCATCGCGGCGCGCAGGCCGGTCAGGTGGGTGCCGCCATCCCGCTGCGGGATGTTGTTGGTGAAGCAGAGCACCTGCTCGTTGTAGCCGTCGTTCCACTGCATGGCCACTTCCACGGCGATGCCGTCTTTCTCGGCGTTGGCGTAGAAGATGTTGGGGTGCAGGACGGTCTTGGCGCGGTTGATGTACTCGACAAAACCCTTCACGCCGCCGGAGAAGGCAAAGTCTTCTTCCTTGCCGGTGCGCTGGTCGACCAGCTTGATGTGGACGCCGTTGTTCAGGAACGAGAGTTCGCGAATGCGCTTGGACAGCACCTCGTAGTGGAACTCGACGTTGGTGAAGATTTCCTCATCCGCCAGGAAGTGGACTTCGGTGCCGCGCTTGTCGGTGGCGCCGATGACCTTCATCGGGGAGACTTCAACGGGCTGGCCGTCGGGGCCGGGCACGGTCTCGATGATGCGGTTCTGCACATCGCCCTTGGCGAATTCGATCAGGTGGACCTGGCCGTCGCGGCGCACGGTCAGGCGCAGCCACTTGGAGAGTGCGTTCACGCAGGACACGCCCACGCCGTGCAGGCCGCCCGATACCTTGTAGCTGTTCTGGTTGAACTTGCCGCCGGCGTGCAGCTCGGTCATGGCGATTTCCGCCGCGCTGCGCTTGGGTTCGTGCTTGTCGTCGAACTTGACCAGGGGCGGGATGCCGCGGCCGTTGTCGACGATGGAGATCGAGTTGTCGCTGTGGATGGTGACCTGGATCTCGGTGCAGTAGCCGGCCAGCGCTTCGTCGATGGAGTTGTCCAGCACCTCGAAGACGAGGTGGTGCAGGCCGGTGCCGTCGGAGGTGTCGCCGATATACATGCCCGGGCGCTTGCGTACCGCCTCCAGGCCTTCCAGGATCTGGATCGAGGAGGCTCCGTAGGTGTTTTCCTGTTGCGGTTTCTGCTGTTCGGTCATGTCTTTCCTACTTGCGGCGAATACGGGTTTCGGGCCGGGCCGGCATGCTTTTTATGCTGGCAGCGGGGCGCGAAGGGTCCGCATGGCGGGTTACTAAAAACGGCAAAAGGGGCGGATCGTCATATCGATCCTGCCCCCGCTGCGGGATGTCTATCCCCAGGACTTCCCGGCCGGGCCGGGTGTCAATGCGTGCCGTTTGCTGCTCCGGTAGCTCGTCTTCTGCGTGTCCTGTACCGGATCATCAGATGCGCATCGGCATGACGACGTACTTGAAGTTGTCGTCTTCCGGCACGGTGATCAGCGCGCTCGAATTCGAGTCGCCGAGGCTGACCTGCACCTGCTCGCTCTTCAGGTTGGCGAGTACGTCGAGCAGGTAGGTCACGTTGAAGCCGATATCGAGCGCGTCGCCCGAGTAATCGAGTTCCAGCTCTTCCTGCGCCTCTTCCTGGTCGGCGTTGGTGGAGCTGATCTTGAGGACGTGCGTGTCGAGGATGCAGCGCACGCCCTTGAATTTGTCGGTGGTCAGGATCGCGGTGCGTTGCAGCGCCTGCTGCAGCCGCACGCGGTCGATCGCGAAGGCGTTCTTGTAGCCCTTGGGGATCACGCGCTGGAAGTCGGGGAACTTGCCTTCCACCAGCTTGGAGATCAGTTCGATATTGGCGAACGTGAACTTGACCTGGTTGGCGGCCAGCTGCACCGTGACCGGATCGTCGTTGTCTTCCAGCAGGCGCTGCAGTTCCAGGATGGTCTTGCGCGGGATGATGACTTCCTGGCGCGCGCCCACGCCTGCTGCTTCATTCTCAAGCTCGACGCCGCAGTAGGCCAGGCGGTGGCCGTCGGTGGCGACTGCCATGACCTTCTTGCCTTCCACCACCAGCAGCATGCCGTTCAGGTAGTAGCGGATGTCTTGCTGCGCCATGGCGAAGTGGACCATCGCCAGCAGGTGCTTGAAGGTCTTCTGCGGCAGCGTGACGCTGGCGTTGAATTCGCTGGCTTCGGCAACGGTCGGGAATTCTTCAGCGGCGAGCGTCTGCAGTGCGAAGCGGCTCTTGCCGGATTGCACGGTCATGCGCTTGTCGTTGAGCGACAGGGCCACGTCGCCGTCAGGCATGGCACGCAGGATGTCGAGCAGCTTGCGCGCGGCCACGGTGGTGGCGACGCTGTCGTTGCCGACGCCGCATTCTGCATGCGTGGTGATCTGGATTTCGATGTCGGTCGACAGGAAGGACACGTTCGACCCGGACTTGCGAATCAGCAGGTTGGCCAGGATCGGGAGGGTGTGGCGGCGCTCCACGATGCCGCTCACGATTTGCAGCGGACGCAGCAGGTTGTCTCGCGAGGTTTTGACCAATTGCATTGAATTTATCCTTCGTCGTTTGTAGTCGGCGACCGCAGAACGCAAACAACTCCAAATTCACTTAGGAATCAAGGAGTTAATGTGCCATTGTACCAAGGATAAGCCGCTGCGGTGAAGCGGGGCGGGACCGGCGGGCAGGCCAGCTGTGCACAAAAAGCCACGCTGGCGCCTTGGTGCGCTGTTCTGCACTTGCCATCCCGTCCCGACTCACCGCAAAGCCTTATCGGTGGCCACTTTCCGGACTGTTGCTCCGGCGACGCTGACGTTAATTCCCCAGGCGCCACGGGTTGTCCGTGGCGCGCACCCTACAGTATGCCAGCCTCGGAGGGCCGGCCCTTCAAAATGCGCCTTTCCCGGTCTACGGCCGGGAACGACCATGCATCAGCCCTTGAGCGTTTGCTCCAGCACGTGCAGCTCATGGTTGAGCTGCGCATCCTTGCTGCGTTCGTCGGCGATCTTGCGCACGGCGTGCAGCACGGTGGTGTGGTCGCGGCCGCCGAAGAGTTCGCCGATTTCCGGCAGGCTCTTCTGCGTGAGCTCCTTGGCCAGGTACATCGCGATCTGGCGCGGACGGGCAATATTGGCAGGCCGCTTTTTCGAGTACATGTCAGCGACCTTGATGTTGTAGAAATCCGCGCAGGTCTTCTGGATGTTCTCCACCGAGATCTGGCGGTTCTGCACCGTCAGCAGGTCCTTCAGCGCTTCGCGCGTCACCTCGATGGTGATGTCCTTGCCGTGGAAGTTGCTGAACGCCAGGATCTTGCGCAGCGCGCCTTCCAGCTCGCGCACGTTTGAACGCAGGTGCTTGGCAACAAAGAAGGCGACTTCTTCCGGAACGTTCACGTTCTCGGCCGCGGCCTTCTTCATCAGGATCGCCACGCGCATTTCCAGCTCGGGCGGCTCGATCGCCACGGTCAGGCCGGAGTCGAAGCGCGAGATCAGGCGGTCGTCGATGCCGGTGATTTCCTTGGGGTAGGTATCGCTGGTGATGATCACCTGCGCCCGGTTGGCGATCAGGGCCTCGAAGGCGTAGAAGAACTCTTCCTGCGTGCGGTTCTTGCCGGAGAAGAACTGGATATCGTCGATCAGCAGCAGGTCGAGCGAGTGGTAGTAGCGCTTGAATTCGTCGAACGCCTTGCGCTGGTACGCCTTCACCACGTCGGACACGTACTGTTCGGCGTGGATGTAGCGGATGCGCGCGCGCGGGTTCTCCAGCAGCATGTAGTTGCCGATGGCATGGATCAGGTGGGTCTTGCCCAGGCCCACGCCGCCGTACAGGTACAGTGGGTTGTAGGACTTGCCGGGGTTGTTGGCGACCTGGATGGCGGCGGCGCGCGCCAGCTGGTTGGCTTTACCGGTGACGAAGTTGTCGAAGGTCAGGATCGGGTTCAGGCGCGAGCGCTCGTGGACCGTGTCGCTGGGCTGGTGGCCGGGCATGCCGTTGGGGCCGCCCATCGGCGGCTGCGACTGCGGCTGCGGCGCGCGGTAGGAGCGGGCGCTGACTTCGGCGGGGTCCATGTGGACCACGTCGATATCGCCCATGTCGCTGGCGTGCTGGCCTGGATGGTTGCCAAGCGGGTTGCCGTGGCCGCCGAGCTGGCCGGGATGGTGGCCGCCCTGGCCCATGCCAGCCATTTGCGCGCGTGCATTCGCGGGCACCGGCGCGGCGGACGGATTTCCATAAGGCGGCTGGCCCATGCCGTAGCCGGCGGCGGGCGGATAGTCGCCATAGCCGGGCTGGCCGGCGATGGGGTAGGGCGCCTGCGCGGCCATCTGCTGGCCGCCCGGATAGCCACCCATGCCCGGACCCGGGGCTGCGTGACCGTCCATGCCCATGGCGCCGCCCTGCGGGTGCGCGCCCGGCCCGATGGCCGGTTGCGGCGCCTGCATATAGGCGGCGGCACGGCCGGAGGCCGCGGGATCGAGCACGAACTGGACGGTGACCTGCGCTTCCCAGTATTCGCAGGCCAGTGCGGTGATGCGCCCGGAGAACTGGCTCTTGACCCAGTCCAGCTTGAAACGGTTGGGCGCAGCAATCCGCAGCGCGTGCGTTTCTTCATCGAACGCAACGGGCGCCAGCGGCTTGATCCACGTTTTGAACTGTTGCGGCGTCAGCTCGCGCTCGAGTTGCGCGGCTGCCGCCTGCCAGAAATCTTGCATTGTTTGTTGTTTAGTAGTGGCACCCGGGGATCGCGGCCCGGGCACGTCACAAGCGGCGTATACGTCGCGTCGACCGGGCCTTGCTCGCCGAACTGGTAATCACTACCGGTTGGCGTACCCCCGCGGCATGCCATGCGCCAGCCAGCGAGCGACCAGCTCGCCGCACTGAGCGTGCGTTAACTCATGCGTTTTCGCGGAGGGGGCCCGGGTTGCGCCTGCGCCACGCAGCCCGTGATGTGTTTGGACCGGGATTGTACCCCCGCCCCTGAGTTATCCACAAAGGATAAGTCTGTGGACAACTTGTGCAAATTCAGTGGATTGCTGTGCACAACCCGTGCTGCAGTGCGGGGTAGCGGGCTGTGGAAAGCCGCGAAAAACCAGGCAAAACAGGGACTTTGACCTGGGTTGTCTTATATGTTGGCGGCGCCTCGGGCACAAATGTTTATGCACTGGCCACTGTGGACAATGGCGCACTGACGAGTTCTTCGGTTTGTCGCATATATGCCGGCGCGCATCGCCGTTTACCTTGACACCGACGACAAAACTGGATTAAATGCCGGGTTCTGCGATGCGGCAGGGGATCACGTATGCGCATCGCCGGGTCTGGCCTGTTCGTGCCGTCCGCGCCCACAGGCCAACGCCTGCACTGCGCCGCCGGCCGGCAGCAAGACAGAACCAGAATCGTCGGCATTACCGCGGCAGTTCCTTGCCAGCGGCAGCCCCATGCGAACCATACGCGGCGGCCACGGCACCCCGGCACCGGCCGAAGCCGGGCACGCCCAGATCAACCAGAGAGTGCAACATGAAACGTACCTACCAACCTTCCGTTACCCGCCGCAAGCGTACCCACGGTTTCCGCGTGCGCATGAAGACCCGTGGCGGCCGTGCCGTCATCAACGCTCGCCGCGCCAAGGGCCGCAAGCGCCTGGCCATCTGAGGCCCGGGCAACCGGCCTGACGGCGCCCCTGGCGCCGTCGATGCCTCTTGCCTCGGGTCCAGGACGGCCGGCGCAGTTTGCGCCGGGTTGCCGCCGGGTCCAGCTAGTCAGTCAGCAGTATCTCTCGCCAGCCTTGCCCAGCGTGTCAGCCCATGCCTTCCCCAAAGCCGCGAGGCTAACAAAGACGGATGAATTTTCATCCGTTTTTGCTTTGCGGCCCCGGCGGCGCAGCACGCATTTCGTGCTGTACGTGCGTGCCAACGGCCAGGCCGAAGCCCGGCTGGGCGTGGTGGTGGGCAAGAAGTTCGCGCCGCGCGCCGCCGAGCGAAACCTGGTGAAGCGCATGGCGCGCGAGCTGTTCCGCCAGCGCCGCGAGGAACTGGCGGGGCGTGATGTGCTGCTGCGCCTGCAGGCAAAATTCCCGCGGGCGGAATTTGCCACGCGCACGGCTGTCCGACAGGCGTGCGCGGCGGAAATCGCCAGCCTGCTGGAGGTGGCGGCCAGGCCGCTGCCGCCGCCGCCCGCTGCCAACCCCGCACCGCCCGCCCCGCCGCCGGCTTCTGCCCCGCAGAGCCAGCCACCGGGCCTTCCGGCCTGACGGTTCTCACCATGAAGCGAATCCTGCTAGCCCTGCTGCGTATCTACAAGATCGCCCTGAGTCCTTACCTGGGCTCGCAGTGCCGCTTCCTGCCGACCTGTTCCGACTACGCCCGCGACGCCATCGTCCATCACGGCGCCGCGCGCGGCAGCTGGATGGCCGCCTGCCGGCTGTGCCGTTGCCATCCCTTCGCCCAAGGCGGGTATGATCCCGTGCCGGGCACGGAAACCGACACAGCCGGGGCGGACTCCGCATCGGGCCGTTCCGTCCATGCCGCGGCAGGCCATGCGCCCCATGTGCCTGCAGCGATCCGTCTGCCCAGACCCTGATTTCTCCGACCACAGCCAGACATGGATATCAAACGCACCATCCTCTGGGTCATCTTCTCGATGTCCCTCGTGCTGCTCTACGACAACTGGCAACGCTCCCAAGGCCATGCGTCGATGTTCTTCCCGAGCGCGACGCAGCAGCAGGGCGCTTCGGCGCCGGCCGCCAGCGGCGCGGCCGCGCAGGGCGACGTGCCCAAGGCCAACGTCCAGCCTGGCGCAGCCGCCCCGGCCCCGGGCGCTGCGCCGCAGGCCGCCGCCCAGCCCGCCGGCGAAAAGATCGTGGTGACCACCGACACGGTGCGCGCCGAGATCGACACCGCCGGCGGCATCGTGACGCGCCTGGAGCTGCTCAAGGAGCTTGAGAAGGACGGCAAGCCGGTGGTGCTGTTCGAGCGCGACAACGTGCACACCTACATGGCGCGCTCGGGCCTGATCGGCGGCGACCTGCCGAACCACACCACGGTGTTCACCGCCACGCCGGGCCCGCGCAACCTGGACGGCGCCGAGCAGCTGGAAGTGGTGCTGAACGCCGAGAAAAACGGAGTCAAGTTCACCAAGACCTATGTCTTCCGCAAGGGCAGCTATGTGGTGGACACCAGGTTCGCGGTGACCAATGCGGGCACCGCGCCGGTATCGCCGACGCTGTACCTGGAACTGGCGCGCGATGGCAGCAAGATCGAGCAGTCGCAGTTCTACAGTACCTTCACGGGCCCGGCGCTCTATACGGACGCGGACAAGTACCACAAGATCAGCTTTGAAGACATCGCCAAGGGCAAGGCCACCGTGCCTGCCGCCGCCAACAACGGCTGGGTGGCGATGGTGCAGCATTACTTTGCCTCGGCCTGGATCCCGCAGACCGGCAAGGAGCACAGCTTCTACGTCCAGCAGATCGATCCGAACCTGTACCGCGTGGGCATCCAGCAGCCGCTGGGCGAAGTGGCCCCGGGCGCCACGGTGAGCACCGATGCACGCCTGTTCGCCGGTCCGCAGGAAGAGCACATGCTCGAGAAGATCGCCCCGGGCCTGGAGCTGGTGAAGGACTACGGCTGGCTGACCATCCTGGCCAAGCCGCTGTTCTGGCTGCTGGAGAAGCTGCACGGCTTCCTGGGCAACTGGGGCTGGTCGATCATCGCGCTGACGGTGCTGATCAAGCTGGTGTTCTTCCCGCTGTCGGCGGCAAGCTACAAGTCCATGGGCAAGATGAAGGACCTGCAGCCGCGCATGACCGCGATCCGCGAGCGTTACAAGAACGACCCGCAGAAGATGAACCAGGAGATGATGGGCCTGTACCGCACCGAGAAGGTCAACCCGCTCGGCGGCTGCCTGCCGATCGTGATCCAGATCCCGGTGTTCATCGCGCTGTACTGGGTGCTGCTGTCGTCGGTGGAAATGCGCGGCGCGCCGTGGCTGGGCTGGATCAAGGACCTGTCGGTGCCGGATCCGTTCTACATCCTGCCGATCGTGATGGCCGTGTCGATGTTCCTGCAGACCAAGCTGAACCCGACGCCGCCGGATCCGGTGCAGGCCAAGGTCATGACGATCATGCCGCTGGTGTTCTCGGTGATGTTCTTCTTCTTCCCGGCCGGCCTGGTGCTGTACTGGGTGGTGAACAACATCCTGTCGATTGCGCAGCAATGGCAAATCAACCGGATGCTTGGCAAGGGCAAGACGGCGGTTGTGGCCAAGAGCTGATTGCCTGTTGCGTTGATGTAGTCAGCGGAAAGCCCGGCGGAGTCGCCGGGCTTTTTGTTTTTTTGTTTGATGACTGACAGGCGTTGATTCCCTGGCGGTTTGCTCCTCTCCCGCAAGCGGCGAGGGGAGCCGCGTTCGTGCGGTGTTGGCTGCGGCAGGCGTTTTGCAGGCGTATGCTACTGGCCTGCGCCTCAACGTCCGGAGATCCCCATGAGCTGGTCCGCCCGCCAATACGTTGCCTTCGAAGACGAACGCACCCGTCCCGTCCGCGACCTCGTCGCCGCCATCCCGAACGAGATCGTGCGCAGTGCAGTGGATATCGGCTGCGGCCCCGGCAACTCCACGGAGGTATTGCTGGCGCGATATGCCGGCGCATCGATCACCGGCCTGGACAGCTCCGGCGACATGGTCAAGGCCGCGCGCAAGCGCCTGCCTGACGTGCAGTTCCGCGTGGCCGACATCGGCGCGTGGGACGATCCCGGCCCGTACGACGTGATCCTGGCCAACGCCGTGCTGCAATGGCTGCCCGACCACGCCAGCCTGTTTCCCAGGCTCGTTTCCAAACTCTCGGAAGGCGGCACGCTGGCCGTGCAGATGCCCGACAACCTGGAAGAGCCCGCGCACCGGCTGATGCGGCAGGTGGCGGCGGAAAGCCCGTGGGCGCAGCAGCTGGCCAGCGCCAGCAAGGCGCGCGCAGAGCGTTCGCCGGCGCAGTGGTACTACGAACTGCTGCGCCCGCTGTGCCGGCGCGTGGATGTATGGCTGACCACGTACCACCATCCGCTGGCCGGCGGCGCGGCGGCGGTGGTGGAGTGGTTCAAGGGCAGCGGCCTGCGGCCGTTCCTGCAGCCGCTGGACGAGACCGAGCGTGCCGCTTACCTGGCGCGCTATGAAAGCGAGGTCGCCAAGGCGTACCCCGCGCTGTCGGACGGCTCGGTGCTGCTGCCGTTCCCGCGGCTGTTTATCGTCGCGACACGCTGAACGCCATCTTGCGGATCTGCCGGCTCAGGCGGGCTTGTGGCACACCGCCTCGATGTTGTGCCCGTCCGGGTCCAGCACGAAGGCGCCGTAATAATCCGGGTGATAGTGCGCCCGGAGCCCCGGCGCGCCATTGTCCCGTCCGCCCGCCTCGATCGCGGCGCGGTAGAACTTGTCCACAAGCTCGCGGCTGTCCACGCGGAAGGCCACGTGGACCGGCGGCCGGTTGGGCTCGCCGCGGTGGATCCAGAAATCCGGCTTGCCCGGTGGCCCAAAGCCCGCCACGTCGGTACTGCCCGTGACGCTGGCCGGAAATTCCTTGACGAGGCCGTAGCCGATGGCGCCGAGCGCGGCCAGGTAGAAGGCGCGGCTTTTGGCGTAATCGCTGACGCTGGCGCCGGTATGGTCGATCATGCTTGGCTCCTTGCAGGGTTGGGGCTGGGCTCAGGCCAGGTCCAGCACGCTCATGGTGGCGTTGAAGCGGCTCACCAGCACCGATTCGCCATGCACGTCCGCAAACACATCCGCCTCGACCACGATGATCGAGCGGCCGGACTTGAGCACGTCGGCACGGCAGCGCAGCCGGTCGCTGCGCACGGCCCTGAGCAGGTTGATCTTGAATTCCGCGGTGACCACGTGCTGGCCCGCTTCGAGGATGGTGGTGGCCGCCGCGCCCGCGGTGTGCTCGGCCATGGTGGCCTGCACACCCGCGTGGACGATGCCGCCGTGCTGCAGGTGACGCGCGGTGGTCGCCAGCGTCGATTCGCACCAGCCCGGCCCGCAATCCGCCAGCGCTATGCCGACATCATTGACGAAGGCGGCCTGGCGGAAGCCGGCCGCGATGGTGTCGCGCAGCAGGAGACGCTCCTGTTCGGTGGTCATGGCGGGTCCTCGTACGGTCACTGCTACGGTCACTGCATCACCAGGCGGTGTGCGCATTGCAGCGCGACCGCGGGCCGCTGTCAACCGCGGCAGCGCCTGATGCGCCGCCCGGGCACATTCGCGCGTGCCGTCGCCTACACTGGTGGCATCTGCGTCTCCACCGGCGCGCCTGACCGCATGAAGACCGCCATGACCGACGCCCAGCCGCCCACGCTGCGCCGCAAGACGCATCCGGTCGTTGCCTTTGCCGCGCTGACACAGGCCAGCCTGGCGCGGATCGACATGTCCCTGCAGGATCTGCTGCACCGCGACGAAGCGGAAGACCTGCACCAGCTACGCGTAGCGGTGCGCTATGCGCGCGCGGTGCTGTGGGCGCTCGCGCCAGCGCTGCCACTGCTGGAGCGCGAGCGTTGGAAGCGCGAACTGCGCACGCTGGCGCGAGCGAGCAGCGAGGTGCGCGACTGGGACGTGTTCCTGGCCGAGACCGTTGCCCCGGCGCACGGGAAAGCGCCGGACGATCCGGTGCTGGCCGCCGTGGCCGACGTTGCCGCCACCCGGCGCAACAGCGCTCGCGCGGCCATGCTGGCGACACTGGTCAGCTACCGCGACGGACAGTTGCCTGTCGTGCAACGCGATCTCGCCCACCTGGGCCACCTTGCGGAAAAGGTCGCCGCCCGAGGCAAGGCCGGGCGGCGCGACCGCCTGGGCCCGTTCGCAAGCCAGCGTGTGCGCCGCGGTCGCAAGCGATTGCGCGCGCTGAAGCAGGCCGCACAGGGCGGCGACCTGGGCGCGGTGCATGCCCAGCGCATCGCGGGCAAGCGGCTGCGCTACACGATCGAGGCGCTGGCACCGGTGCTACCGTCGCGCTATACCAGGCGGCTGCACCGCAAGCTGATCAGGCAGCAGACGCGGCTGGGCGGCTTTGTCGACGCCATCGTCGCGCGCCGGCTGATGTGCGAGTGCCTGGACGTGGCGGAGCTGCCCGACGACGTGCCGCCGCCACCGCCCGGCGCGAGCTGACGCCCCGCCTGACATGGCGGCCGACTTACCGCGCCGCGCGGCGCTCCTGCAAGTGCAACCCGCGCCACGCCAACTGCAATCGATCTGCGACAATACCGCATGACTGCTACCCAGGTTCCCATTGCCGCCATCGCCACCGCGCCCGGACGCGGCGGCATCGGCGTGGTGCGCGTCTCGGGCCCCGATGTCGGCCCGGTCATGCGCGCCGTCTGCGGCCAGGCACTGAAGCCGCGCCATGCCACCTACCTGCCGTTCCTCGACGGCCACGGCAAGGTCATCGACCACGGCCTCGCGCTGTACTTCCCCGCGCCCAATTCATACACCGGCGAAGAGGTGCTGGAGCTGCAGGGCCACGGCGGCCCGGTGGTGATGCAGATGCTGCTGACGCGCTGCCTGCAGGCCGGCGACAGCATCGGCCTGCGCCTGGCCGAGCCGGGCGAATTCACGCGCCGCGCCTTCCTCAACGACAAGCTCGACCTGGCGCAGGCCGAGGCGGTGGCCGACCTGATCGAAGCCAGCACCGAAGCCGCGGCACGCTCGGCGGCGCGCTCGATGGAGGGCGAGTTCTCCAATGCGATCCGCAAGCTTGTGGACAAGGTGATCCACCTGCGCATGCTGGTCGAGGCCACGCTGGACTTCCCCGAGGAAGAGATCGATTTCCTGGAGCAGTCCGACGCGCGCGGGCAGCTCGCGGCCATCCGCAATGATCTGGGCGGCGTGCTGGCGCAGGCGCGGCAGGGCGCGCTGCTGCGCGAAGGCTTGTCGGTGGTGCTGGCGGGCCAGCCCAACGTGGGCAAGTCTTCGCTACTCAACGCGCTGGCCGGCGCCGAGCTGGCCATCGTCACGCCGATCGCCGGCACCACGCGCGACCGCGTGCGCGAGACCATCCAGATCGACGGCATCCCGCTGCACATCATCGACACTGCCGGCCTGCGCGAGAACGCCACCGATGAAGTCGAGCGCATCGGCATCGAACGCACCTGGGACGCGATCCGCCGCGCCGACGCCGTGCTGCACCTGGTCGACGCCACCGACTACCTGCGCCACGGCCTGTCCGAGATCGACGACGCCATCGACGACCGGCTCAGCGGCCATCTGCCACCGGGCTCGCCGATCGTGCGCGTGGTCAACAAGATCGACAAGGCGCCGGCAGTGGGCGACACGATGTTTGGCGGCAACCGCCCGCACGTTGTCGCAGCGAACGGGCCAAACCCGACGGAGATCTGGATCTCTGCCCGCACTGGTGCAGGCATCGAACTGCTGCGGCGCGAGTTGCTGCGGCTGGTGGGCTGGCAATCCGGCAACGAAGGCACCTTCCTCGCGCGCGAGCGGCATCTGACGGCGTTGCGCAATGCGCAGTCGCACCTCGATATTGCGGCGGAACAAGCCGAGCATCAGGCGCAGGCGCTGGATTTGTTTGCGGAGGAACTGCGGCTGACGCAGGAGTGCCTGAACAGCATTACCGGGGAGTTCACCAGTGATGATTTGCTGGGGACGATTTTTACGCGGTTTTGTATTGGGAAATAGTGGCGTGCAAATGATTGGTATGAGCACCCACGCGTATCCTGGGCCTCGCAACGAAGAGGAGTCTCGCCTGCGCCGGAATCTTCTGATTGATTCGCTCTAGCCCTTGGGGACAAATCATGCTGTTCAGCACAGCTTGATGTATCTCAGGAGCGCCAAATGCGAAAGCGGGAGAACCAACCAAGCGACGTCAGGGAATCCGCAGCATGATGCGGAGAATAGCGGTTGTAGGCGACTCCCTAACGTCCGGAGGCACGGTGCTACGTTCCGGCGGACTACCTTGTACCTTCGCCGGTCATCAAGTCGCGCTAATTGGAGCCCAGGCTTTCTGCAAGGCCTGCAAGAGCCATGGCAGGATCGCAAAGGCTGGCGGGCCGATGCGCATGAACGTCATGGGCGAAGCCGCGCTGGATGGTGATCTGGTTCTGTGCAAATGCCCTACGCCTCAGCGCATAGTGGCGACGCTGGCCGGCGAGGCATGGTATGACGACATGGGCACGGGAGTGAGCACATCACATCCCTTCTCGACAGGCCTGGCATTCACCGCCACGAACGCTACAGGTATTGGGACTGAAGTCTATGACGAACTCGTCATTGCGAATGGCCCTGCCGGTCCAATCAGCGGCTACCCATACTGGGTCGAGACTTCGGACGGGCGTTCGCTCTTCGGATATACAAACGAGCAAGGACAATTACCACGCATTGCCACGATTTCTACCGGCTCTCTAACCATTTACTGGGGCGATGAAGCCCTGGCCAGACACCAGGAGAAGGAAGGTGCCTGACAAGAAAATGGAGGTACCTACCAATGCCGGGAACGGCTCCGCGGCCGAGGTAAAACTCAAGCGCATTACCTTCGCTGAGTTGTGGAACGCTTACCCAAACGAGGCTGCGCCGTGCAAGAACCCGAAAACCGGGGACGCTGCATTTTCCGATGAATGTGCGATTCGCGTAGGAACCTGCCTTGCTACAGCGGGCATTACGAACAAGTCCTTCACCGGTGCACGTTGCTGGTATGAAGGTCATCCGCGCTCGCACATGCTCCGCGCGGAGGAGGTAGCAAACTGGCTTCTTCTACGCCCCTTTGCCGGATGCCCCAAACCCACCGACATTACCGGCAAGAATTGGCAAGCGGCTGCCAAGGGCAGGACAGGCATTGTCTTTTTCAAAGACTATTGGCGCCGCGACAGTGAAAAGCAGCCGACGGGCGACCACATCGACCTTTGGAATGGCAGCTCACTGACTGCTCCATCCTTACAGGGACGAATCAACAACTTCTTCCGGTTCACGCTTGGTTTAGGAGTGGCCTGGTATTCAGATTTAGCGAAGTCTCGCCAAATCTGGTTATGGGAGATTCAATGAAGCGCGCTGGCTGGGTCGTGGCTTATCTCATTGCCGGCCTGCTGGTTTCCTGGCAAGCCATCATGCTTTCCTACTGGCTGGCCGAGCGCTTATCGTGGCCACTCGTGTCTAGCTGGCACGGCTGCTGGGATATTGAGCATTGTGCCGTTCGATGGTGGGTCTATCTGGCGATGGCGCTGTTCGCCATCGGCCCTTCGATTGCATGGGCAGCAATCGGGCTCCGGCAAGTTTCAGTACCGCTTAGACGCCGCACCGTGACGCTCCTGGCAATGGTCACGGCCACGGTGCTCTTTTATCTTCTCCACTACGCCTTTGTCTGGCCGTAGCGGCGGGGCATCATTCAGACCACGCAAATACAACCGCAGGTAAACTACACCTCACTTGCACTGCTGTCTGGCTTGCGTACCCCGCCTCGCCCCTCCCGCCATGCGCCTCACCCTCATCACCTTCGGCACCCAAGGCGACTGCCGCCCCATCGTAGCCCTCGGCCTGGGCCTGCGCGACGCCGGGCACGACGTGCTGATGCTCGGCGAACGCGCCGCGGCGCCGCTGGCCGCCGATCACGGCCTGCCGTTCGCGCCGATGGCCGGCGATATCCAGCAAACCCTGCAGCCCGGCGGTGCCTTGCACAAGCTGATGACGGAGGGCGGCAACGTGGCCGAGGCCACGCGCGCGTTCGGGCGCATTGCGGAGGACAACACCGAGGCATGGATGGCGCAGCTGGCGGAGGCGGCGCGCGACGCGGATGGCATTGTGTTTTCCGGGCTGACGGCATACGTGGCGCTGTCCGTGGGCGAGCAGCTGGGCAAGCCGGTGATCGGCGCGGGCATGTTCCCGATTTCGCCGACGCGGGATTTCCCCTCAGCCTTGCTGCCGCCGTTCCGCATGCCCGGCTGGGCCAACCGGGCCAGCCATGCAGTGATCAACTTCGTGCTGTGGCGCATGTTCCGCAATGCCACCAACGCCGCGCGCGCGAAGCTGTTTGGCGTGGCGCCGCGCCGGGCGATGTGGCGCGATTTCCCGTCGCTGTACGCGATGTCGCCGCACCTGGTGCCGCGCCCACGCGACTGGCATGCGGATTGGCTAGTCACCGGCGCGTGGACTATGCCATCGCAGCCGGACTGGCAGCCGGGCGCTGCGCTGCGCGACTTCCTCGCGGACGGCGCGCCGCCGCTGTATATCGGCTTTGGCAGCATGGCGGGCTTTGACCGGCAGAAGGTGGTCAAGGCCATGCTGCAGGCCGTCGATGGCCGGCGCGCGCTGTTCTATCCGGGCTGGTCCGGCATTGATGTGTCGGCGCTGCCGGCCAATTTCCATGTGATTGGCGCCACGCCGCATGACTGGCTGCTGCCGCGCGTGGCGGCGGCGATCCACCATGGCGGGGCCGGCACCACGCATGCGGTGGCGGCGGCGGGCGTGCCGTCGATCGTGCTGCCGTTCGCGGGCGACCAGTTCTTCTGGGCGGGACGGCTGGCGGCGCTGGGCGTGGCGCCGGAATATGTGCCGGGACACAAGATCGATGCGGGGCGGCTGGCGTCGATGATTGCGTTTACCGAGCGCTCCGAGACGCGCGACCAGGCCGCCGCGCTGGGTCGCGCCGTTGCGGCGGAGCGCGGCGTGGAACATGCGGTGGCTGCAATCGGGCGCTTCTGCGCTCCCGGTGGCGCATAATCGCGCTTTCGCCTTTTTGCATGCCCCAGGCAGGACCGCCAGATGATGAACCGTACCCAGCAAATCCTCATCGCCATCGTCGCCGTGGCTGTCCTTGGCATGTTGTGGTTTGCCGGCAATGACCGGCGTGAAGACGCCACACCCGCGGATTCAGCGACACCGGCGCAGGCCAGCGCGCCCCTTGCCACGGCCAGCGATGTGCGCGGCGTGCCGCGCGACGGCACGCTGGACCCGGTCAGCATCGACCCGCAGCGGCCCGCCGACCGCCTGCCGCAATACCAGGCCGGCGCCATCCTGGACGACTACCGCAACGATCCCAAGGCCGCGGATGCGCGTTACCTGAACCGCTACGTGATCGTCGAAGGCGTGGCCAGCGGCGTGCGCCGCGAGGGCGAGCAGGTGTTTGTCGATATTCGCACCAACGATCCCGCCGCCAATGTGCGTGCCTTGCTGCTGCAACGGCAGATCTGCGGCCCGGCGGGCCGGGTCTGCGAAGTGGAGGCCCGCGCCACCATGGTGCGGCGCGGCCAGAAGGTGGCGGTGGAGTGCAACGGCGCGGGCGTGGCCGATGGCGTGCCGCTGCTGCGCGACTGCCTGCTGCGCGGCGGCGCCAACTGAGCGCAAGCCTGAACCGGAGAACCTGCGATGCAATCCGTGCTGTCCGTGCTTGCGCTCATCATCCTGGCGGCGACCGCCGCCGGCCTGGCTTCGCCGCGCTGGCTCAGCGAGACCCTGCTGGGCGGCCGGCCCGTGACGCGGCTGCAGGTCGCGGTGGTCGGGCTGTGCCTGGCTGCGTTCTGCCTGATCCTGGTGGGCCGGCTCGCGCAAGGCGGGGCGGGCGGCTGACGCGCCACGCCGGCGCAGCAGCGCCGGTTTTGCGTCTCTGTTCCGGGAATTGGCCGGCGCCGGCAGCGCCTACAGTGTGAAGGCACGCTGCCCGCATTGCGCGCCGGCGGCAGTGCCCCAAGCCATCCAGGATTCCCATGAACAAAGCCCTGCTGGCCGCCAGCGTCGGCCTGCTGCTGTGCGGCTGCTCGACCTACCAGGCCGTGACCCCGGTCGACCGCCCCGACCGCTCCGATCCCAATACCGCGTTCCAGGTGCCGGCCGGCGGCGGCCCGCGCGGCGACTACGGCGCCAACGGCATGCTGCTGTGCGTGGTGGTGAACCCGGTGAGCGGCAACAACTATGTCGAGGTCTTCCGTGCCTCGCTGGAACACCGCAACTTCGAAGTGAAGATGCTGCAGCCCGAGGCAGCGTCGGCGATGGCGTGCCCGATGGTGGCGTATTACACCGCGCGCAGCGCCTGGTTCTGGACGTCATACCTGGACAGCGTGGACATCACAGTCTTTCACCAGGGCGACCGCGTCGGCAAGGCGATCTACAACGCCAACCGCAGCGCCGGCGGGCTCAACCTGAGCAACCTCGTGGATCCGGCGTCCAAGCTCAACGAGCTGGTCGAGCAGCTGTTCCCGGGCATGCTGCCGCCGCCAGCGCCGTCGGCGGGCACATCGCCGGCACCGACGGCGGGAGCCTGATCAGGCAGACCCTGACCTTCCAACCCGGCTCAGCGTTCGAGCCGGCCCAGCCGCACCACGGTCACGCCGGGGCGAAGCTGGCGCAGCGAAGGCATCACCAGCACGCAGTCGGGATACGGCGTCACCACCGGCTCGCCGTCGCGCCAGCCGATGACCGCGCCGGCGTCGGCAAAGGTCTCCAGGCCGGTATAGGGGCCGGCAAAGCGGAAATCCATGCTGGTGGCGACCACCGGCTCGGTCACGCGTACCACCCGCTGCGCGGCGGGCAGCGGCTGCAGCCAGCCGGCGGGCAGGTCGGCGGCGTCGACCACGCCGGCGTGCAGCAGGAAGCGCGCGGTGCTGTCCTGCGCCACCGTCACGGCAGCCGGCTCCCAGTGCTGGCCGCATTCGATCAGCAGCGCATTGCGCGGGCTGGCGGGATCGCCAAAGCCGTCGTAGTCGCGCATGCGGCGGCCTTCGGGATGGCCTTCGTCGACGATCACGTCGGCGGGCGCGCCCAGCGCGCGCGACAGGGCGATGCCCTTGTCGAGCGGGCCCGAGACGATCAGCGGGCGGCTTTTCTCATGCATCGAATGCAGGTCGAGCAGCAGGTCGACGGTGTCGATCACCGGACGCATGGCGCGCGCGCGGCGCAGCTCGGAGGAATCGCGGCTGGTGTCGTCCAAAGTGCCGGCGGTCCATACGCGGTTGAAGTCCTGGTGGACGAAGCGCGAGGCGTCGGGCCGGGCCGGGTCGAAGCTGTGATAGGCATCGACGTTGGCGAAGGCCAGCGTCAGGCGGCCGCGGCGCGGGCGCAGGTTGTGGTCGAGCAATGCCTTGACGGCGATGGCGCCGCAGACCTCGTTGCCGTGGGTCAGGGCGTTGACCATCACGTGCGGGCCGGGCTGGCCGCTGTCGAAGGTGTACAGGTAGGGGATGCCGCTGTTGCCGGGGGCGTAGGGGCGGATGTCGGGGAAGGCGACGTCGACGGGGTAGGCGTCGAGGTGGGCGGGGTGGGTCATGGAAATCAGGTGCTCACAGGGTGCGCATTGGGTCGGTGCCTGGCGGGTCATTTCTATTTGGTGTGTCGTGGGTACTGGCAGGCGCTGGCAGCACCGACACCCCATCCCTCACTCACGAATCCCAGCCGTCTGCACAATCGTCCGGTAGCGCCCCGTCTCGCGCTTGATAAAGCTGCCGAACTGCGAAGGATTACCCGGCGTCACTTCCACACCCGCCTCGGCCAGCTTCTTCTTCACATCCGGCAGCGCCAGCACGGCCTGCATCTCGGTGTTGAGCCGGTCGACCACCGACTTGGGCAGGTTGGCTGGCCCCATCAGGCCGAACCACACCCCCATGTCGACGCCCTTCAACGCCGGCGTCTCCGCCAATGCCGGCACGTTCGGCGCCACCGCGGCGCGCTTGGCGCCGGTCACACCATAGCCCTGCACGCGGCCCGCCTGGATATGCGGCAGCGCCGACGACAGCACCATCACCGCCAGGTCGATCTGGCCGCCGAGCAGGTCGGTGGCCATGGCCGATGCGCCCTTGTACGGCACGTGCGTGATATTGACGTTGCCCTGCTGCTTGATCAGCTCGCCGGCCAGGTTCAGCGGCGTGCCCACGCCCGACGACGCATACGACAGCTTGCCCGGCTGCGCCTTGGCCAGCGCGATCAGCTCGGCGGCGTTCTTCGCCGGCAGGCCCGGCTTGCCGACCAGCACCATCGGCTGGGTGCCGACGAAGGTCACGGGCGCCAGGTCCTTCTCGCCGTCGTAGCGCACGGCCGGGTTGGTCAGGCGAGCGATCGAGACCTCGCTGCCGGATCCCATCAGCAGGGTGTAGCCATCTGCCTCGGCCTTGACCACCTTGGACGCGCCGATGGTGCCGCCGGCGCCGCCCAGGTTTTCGATAACCATGCTCTGGCCCAGGCGCTTGCCCAGCTCCGGCGCGATGGTGCGGGCGACGAGGTCGACGCTGCCGCCGGCGGTATAGCCCACCACCAGCGTGATCGGCTTGGCGGGCCAGGTGCCGGCAAAGGCGCCGCCGGCGGCGGTGGCAAGGCAGAGTGCGGCAGCGGCCGCGCGCAGGATGGTCTTCATGGTCTTGTCTCTGGGGGTTCCGGAATCTATGTTGTGACCGGATGTTAGAGAGCGCGCGGCCCGGCCGGCATGCGGCTTTGGCAAGTGGGGTTGCCGATTCGGCAATGGCCGCAGCTAGCGCGGCGCCGCCACCGCGGCGCGCCAGAACGCCTCGGCCAGCGGCCGCATCGGCGCGCGCGGGCGGTACAGGCGGATATCGAGGGCAAGGTCGCCGCCATCGTCGGCCCCCGCAGCAGTGGCGCCGATCGCGCGCACCAGCCGGCCCGCGTGCAGGTCGTCGGCAATGAGCCGCGCGGGCAGCCACGCCAGCCCCATGCGCTGCCGCACCATTTCATGCACCGACTCGGCAAAGTCGCTGACCGCGATCACGTCCAGCCGCGGCGCCAGCTTGCGGCGCGCGATCTCCTGGTTGACCATGCGCCCCAGCGTCAGCGTCTCGGCATAGGCGATCATCGGCACCGGCTTTTCCTTCGCTGCCTTGCCGGTGCGCAGCCGGTGCAGCGGTGCGCCGTGCGCGTCGGCGGCGCTGACGCACACCAGCCGCTCCACGCCGGCCAGGTGGAACTGGTAGCGCGCGTCGTCCAGCATCACCGGCAGGTCGGGCGGGCTGTAGCACAGCAGGAAGTCGGCATCACCCTCGGCAAACATCGCCAGCGCGTCGTGCATGGGGAAGGTCGACAGCCGCGTGCGGAAGCCTGCCGCGGCGGGGTCGCCGCGCAGCGTCTCGCGCAGGCCGGACAGCCACGCCGGCACCATCGAGCGCGCCAGCGTCTTGCCGGTGGCGATGGTCACGGTGCTGGCGTCGGCCCGGTGCGCGGCGCGCAGTGCCAGCCGCGTTTCATCGAGCGTGCGCAGCGCGCCCTGCGCGGCTTCCAGGAACAGCCGGCCCTCGGCGGTCAGGCGCACCGGGAACACGCTGCGGTCGATCAGCGGGGCGCCGGCCCATACTTCCAAGGCCTGCATGCGCCGGCCGAACGCGGGCGGGGTCACGTTGCGCAGCTCGGCGGCGCGCGCCAGGCTGCCGGCCTGCGCCAGGCAGACGAAATCTTCGAGCCAGCGGATATGCATGGAAGGCGGGCGGATGGGGTTGGTCTGCCCTCATTATCGGCAAAACCAGCACGGGTTTTGCTACGCCTGCGCGACCCGGCGGCGCCAGCCGTGCGGCGTCTCGCCGGTCCAGCGCTTGAATGCATGCGTGAACGCGCTCTGCTCGGAATACCCCAGCCGCAGCGCGCACTGCGCCAGGCTGACCGCGGGATCGGCCAGGTATTGCTCGGCCAGCGCGCGCCGCACGTTATCCACAAGCTGTGAATAACTGATGCCCTGCGCCTGCAGGCGGCGCTGCAGCGTGCGCACGGGCAGCCGCAGGTGCGCGGCCACGTCGGCGATGGGCAGCTCGCCGTCCTGCAGGCGGGCGCTGATATAGGCACGCGCCTGCGCCAGCTCGTCGGCGCCGGCGGGGACGCAAAGCTGCAACTGAGAGTCGGCGATGCGCGTCATCTGCGCCTGCATGCCGGCATCGGCCTGCAGCGAAGGCAGCGCCAGCAGCGCCGGGTCGATATGCATGGCATGGCGCCCGGTGCCGAAGGCGACCGGGCAGCCGAACACCTCGGCATGCAGGCTGGTATCGGCCGGTGCGGGGTGCGGGAATTCAACCTGCGTGGCGAAGTAGCGCTCGCCGATCAGCCAGCGCGCGAACACCGACCAGGTGGCCATGTGCAGCTCATGCGCGTGGCGCGACAGCGGGCCGTGCTGCGCGGTCCAGGTCATGCACGCCATGCCCGGCGCTTCGACCAGGCGGGTGCGGCCGATATCGTTGGCCAGCACCTCATAGCGTATGCCCTGCAGGATGGCGTCGCGCACGGTCGGCGTGGTCAGCACCACATAGCCCATCTCGGCATAGTGGCGCGGCACGAAGGCGGCCCCGGCACGCAGCCCGACATGCGGATCGCCGGTGGCCTCGCCGAGCCAGTCCAGCAGCGCAAGGTAGGCGGCACCCGGGATGCGCGTGGCGATCGGCGCACCGGTGGCGCCGAGGATGCCGGCCGCCACGCCGACGGCGCGCAGCTGGTCGGCGGCGGCAATGCCCTGGCGTTCGCCGTGGTCGAGCACGGCGCGAAGGTAAGCGAGCGACACGGTGCCGGATACCGTGGCACCGCCGGCGGTCGGGTTGGCGCGTGGCATCAATTCACCTGTCATGCGGAATCAAGACGGGGCTCCGATCTTTATCCAAACTACAGGTAGCGTCAATGCGGAGTCATCCCGCCCCGACAACAACACCGACGCACAGGAGACACCCCATGCCCCCGCATTCCCAACCTGCGCCACACCGGCGCGCAGATGCCGGCGCCGAGGCGCTGCACGCGCTACACGCTCTCTCGCGCCGCGGCTTCCTCAAGGTCGGACTCGGCTTCTCGGCCGCGCTGGCGTGTACCGCGCTGGTGCCGTCGCTGGCCGGATGCAGCGCGGCCGATGCCGCGCCGCAGGCCGGCATGGCCTGGCTGCGGCCCGACGACGTGGCCATGTTCCGCGCGTTGCTGCCCGCCGTCGTCACCGAACTCGCCGAGGCGCCGCCGCCGCGGCGCGAGGCCCTGGTGCAGGAGACACTGCGCAATATCGACACCAGCTGCGCCGCGATGAACGCCGGCGCGCAGGCTGAGCTGCGCAAGCTGTTCGGCCTGCTCGCCAGCACGCCGCTGCGCTGGGCGCTGGCCGGCATCCGCCAGTCCTGGGACGCCACCACGCCGGAACAGGTCCAGGCCTTCCTGGAACGCTGGCGCGCCAGCCGGCTGGCCACGCTCAATGCCGGCGCGGTGGTGCTGGTCAAGCTCGCCAGCGTCAGCTACTACGTGCTGCCCGCCGCCTGGGCCGGCAGCGGTTATCCCGGCCCCAATGCGCCGGTCTACAAGGCGCTGCACGCCTGAATACAGACATGGCCATCGACAATCTCTACGATGCCGGCATCGCCGCCGGCTGGAAGGTGCTGGATGCCGCCACCTTCACCGCCTCCCGCACGCTCGACGCGGACGTTGTCATCGTCGGCAGCGGCGCGGGCGGCGGCATCAGCGCCGAAACGCTGAGCCGCGCCGGGCTGCGCGTGGTGCTGCTGGAAGAAGGCGCGCTGCGCACCTCCGACAGCTTCCGCGACATGGACGAGAACCGTGCCTACCGCGAGCTGTACCAGGAGGCCGCGGCGCGCACCACCGCCGATGGCGCCATCGCCATCCTGCAGGGCCGCGCCGTCGGCGGCAGCACCACGGTGAACTGGTCGTCCAGCTTCCGCACGCCGCCGCAGACGCTGGCGCACTGGGCCGGGCACCACGCCGTCAGCGGCCACGCCGAGGCCGACATGGCGCCGTGGTTCGCGCAGGTGGAAGCGCGCCTGGGCATCGCCCCCTGGGCCATGGCGCCGAATCCCAACAACGACGTGCTGCGCCGCGGCTGCGAAAAGCTGGGCTGGGAGTGGCACGTCATCCCGCGCAACGTGAAGGGCTGCTGGAACTCGGGCTACTGCGGCTTCGGCTGCCCGGTCAATGCCAAGCAGTCGATGCTGGTATCGACCATCCCGGCGGCGCTGGCCGCAGGCGCGACGCTGGTGCACCGGGTGCGGGTGCGCACGCTCGGACACGACGGGCAGCGCGTGCAAGCGGTCATCGGCGAAGCGCTCGGCGCAGACGGTTATACGCCCACCGGCGTGGGCGTGACCGTGCGCGCGCGGCACGTGGTAGTCGCCGGCGGCGCTATCAACACACCGGCGCTGCTGCTGCGCTCGCGCGTGCCGGACCCGCATGGGCGGCTGGGCGTGCGCACGTTCATCCATCCGGTGAATATCAGTGTCGCAGTCATGCCGGAGCAAATCGATCCCTATTATGGCGCGCCGCAGTCGGTCGCCTCCGACCACTTCCAGTGGGCCAACGGCGCCACCGGCCCGATGGGCTACAAGCTGGAGGTGCCGCCGCTGTTCCCCGGCATCAGCGCCGGCGTGCTCAACGGCATGGGCGACGCGCTGCGGCGCGATATCGCGCAGCTGCCCAATACCAACGCCATGCTGGCGCTGCTGCGCGACGGTTTCGTGCCGCAGAGCGAGGGCGGGCGCGTGCGGCTGGCCCCCGACGGCAGCCCGCTGCTCGACTACGAGATGAGCGACTACGCCTGGGACGGCGTGCGCCGCGCCTGGCTGAGCATGGCGCAGGCGCAGTTCGCCGCCGGCGCGGTCAAGGTGCGGCCGGCCCACCTGGACGCCACCGACTACCGCAGCTGGCCAGAAGCGCGCGACGCGATCGCGAAGCTGCCGCTTAAGCCGTTCCGCACGGCGCTCTTCACCGCGCACCTGATGGGCGGCTGCGGCATGAGCGACGACGCCCGCCGCGGCGTGGTGGACAGCCACGGGCGCCACCACCAGCTGGAGAACCTGTCGGTGTTCGACGGTTCGGTCTTTCCGACCAGCGTGGGGGCCAATCCGCAGTTGTCGGTGTTTGCGCTGACGGCACAGAATGCAGATGCGCTGGCTCGAAATATCACGGCATGATGGATCGGCGCCGCTGTGATGCAGGCGAAAAAAACCAGTGGCGCTGCCACTGGTTTCTTCGCTTGAGCTGCTTGCCCCCCTTCCCGCTTGCGGGAGAGGGGAGCAAACCGGCAGTGAGCGTTACTGCGTCACCGGTTGCTGCGCCGCTGGCGCTGCCTGCTGCGCCACCGCGCTGTCCGCCTTCAACCCGCCGCCCAGCGCGCGATACAGGTCGATCGCGTTGTTCAGCCGCAGCTGCCGCGCCTGGATCAGCGCCTGCTCCGCGGTGAACAGCTGGCGCTGCGCGTCGAGCTCGTCCAGGTAGCTGGCCACGCCGCTGCGAAAGCGCAGGCGCGACAGCTCGTAGCGCGCGGCTTCGGCATCGCGCACCTGTTCCTGGCCGGTGACCTGGTCTTCCAGCGTGCCGCGCGCCACCAGCGCATCGGCTACTTCCGCGAAGGCCGTCTGGATGGTCTTCTCGTAGTTGGCGATCTGGATGTTCTTGCGCACGTTGGCCAGGTCCAGGTTCGACAGGTTGCGGCCATAGTCGAAGATCGGCAGCGTCAGCTGCGGCGCGAACGACCATGCGCGTGTGCCGGCATCGAACAGCCCCGAGAACGTCGGGCTGATGGTGCCCACGCTGGTGGTCAGCGTGATGCGCGGGAAGAACGCGGCGCGCGCCGCGCCGATATTGGCGTTGGCCGACAGCAGCTGCTGCTCGGCCTGCCGGATATCGGGACGCTGCTCCAGCAGCTCCGACGGCAGGCCCGCCGGGATATCGCTGATGATGCGCTCGTCCGACAGCCGCATCGGCTCGGGCAGGTTCTCGATGGTGCCGATGGGCTTGCCCACCAGCACTTCGAGCGCGTTCTGCGCCTGCGCGCGCTGGCGTGCCAGCTGCGCCGCGGAGACGCGTGCCTGCGCCACCAGCGATTCGTTGTCGCGCAGGTCCAGCGCCGAGGTGGCGCCGGCGTCAAAGCGCTTCTTGGCCAGCCCGTAGGTGCTTTCGCGCGCCTGCAGCGTGTTGCGTGCCAGCTCGTACTGCTCGGCAAAGGAGCGCTCGGCCAGGTAGGCCTTGGCGACTTCCGACACCAGCGAGATATACGCCGAGCGGTGCGCTTCTTCGGTGGCGAAGTACTGCGCCAGCGCGGCGTTGGACAGGCTGCGCACGCGCCCGAAGAAATCGAGCTCGTACGACGAGATGCCCAGGCCGACCCGGTAGACCTCGGTCACCCCTGGCTGGCCCAGCACGGTGGCCGCCTCGGCCGGGGTGGTGCGGGCCCGCGTATAGCCGCCTTCCACGTTCACCGTGGGCAGCAGGTCGGCGCGCTGCACCTGGTACGTGGCGCGCGCTTCCTCGATGCGCAGCGCGGCCTGGCGCAGGTCGCGGTTGTTATCCAGCGAGGTGGCGATCAGCGCCTGCAGGCGCGGGTCGCGGAAAAACTCGCGCCAGCCGATGTCGGTGGCGCGGCGGGTCTCGCCGCTCTTCACCTCGGCGGTGGCATAGCCCTCCGGTGCCACCGGGAAGCTGTCTGCCACCGGCGGGGCGGGGCGGTCATAGTGGGGTGCCAGCGTGCACCCGGTCAGAACGCCGGCCACCAGCAGCAGTGTGGTCAGGGTCTTGGTCATGTCAGATTTCCTCTTGCGGGTCATGCCACTTCTTGTCCAGCATGCGCTGGCGCTGGCTGCCCTTGAAGCGCTTGCGCACCACCACGAAGAAGACCGGCACCAGGAAGATCGCCAGCACCGTGGCCGTGATCATCCCGCCCATCACGCCGGTACCGATCGCGCGCTGGCTGCCCGAGCCCGCGCCGGTGGCGATCGCCAGCGGCAGCACGCCCAGGATGAATGCCATCGACGTCATCAGGATCGGGCGGAACCGCAAGTGCACCGCTTCCAGCGTGGCTTCGACCAGGCCCTTGCCTTGCGCCTGCAGGTCCTTGGCGAATTCCACGATCAGGATGGCGTTCTTAGCCGACAGGCCGATCGTGGCGATCAGGCCCACCTTGAAGTACACATCGTTGGGCATGCCGCGCAGCGTCACGCCCAGCAGCGCGCCGAGCACGCCCAGCGGCACCACCAGCAGCACCGAGAACGGGATCGACCAGCTCTCGTACAGCGCGGCCAGGCACAGGAACACGATGATCAGCGACAGCGTGTACAGGATCGGTTCCTGCGAGCCGGCCAGGCGCTCTTCATACGACTGGCCCGACCACTCGAAACCGAAGCCCGGCGGCAGCTTGGCGAAGTTCTCTTCCATCGCGCGCATGGCCTCGCCGGTACTGCGTCCCGGCGCGGCCTGGCCCGCGATCTTCACCGCCGGCATGCCGTTGTAGCGCTCCAGGCGCGGCGAGCCCATGATCCACCTGGACGTCGCAAACGCCGCGAACGCCACCATGTCGCCGTTGCTGTTCTTCACGCGCAGCTTGGTCAGGTCATCCGGCAGGCGGCGGTCGGCCCCGTCGGCCTGCACGATCACCTTGCGCACCCGGCCTTCATAGATGAAGTCGTTGACGTAGCTGGAGCCGAACGCGATCGACAGCGTCGAGTTGATCTCGGCCACCGACACGCCCAGCGCTCGCGCCTTCTCGCGGTCGATGTCGATCTGCAGCTGCGGCGCGTCTTCCTGGCCTTCGGGGCGCACGCCCATCAGCACCGGGTTCTGCGCGGCCATGCCGAGCATCATGTTGCGCGCTTCCATCAGCTTGGCGTGGCCCTGGCCGGTGCGGTCCTGCAGGCGGAAGTCGAAGCCCGAGGAGTTGCCCAGCTCGGCGATCGCCGGCGGATTGAGCGGGAAGATGATCGCGTCCTTGATGAACGACAGCGCGCCGAAGGCACGGCCCACCAGCGCCTGCGCGTTCTCGCCGTCGCCGGTGCGCTCCTTCCAGTCCTTCAGGCGCACGAACGCGATACCGCCGTTCTGGCCGCGGCCGAAGAAGGAGAAGCCCGCCACCGTGATCATCTGGTCCACCACCTTGCTTTCCTTCTGCAGGTAGTAGTCCTCGATCTGCTTGAGCACGCCGATGGTACGGTCCTGCGTGGCGCCGTTGGGCAGCTGCACCACCGTGATCATGTAGCCCTGGTCTTCATCGGGCAGGAACGACGACGGCAGGCGCTTGAACAGCACCACCACGCCGGCGATGATCAGCGCGTAGATGATCAGGTAGCGGCCGGTGCGCTTGAGGATGCGCGCGACCACGCCCTGGTAGCCGGTCGACGCGGTAGCGAAAGTGCGGTTGAACCAGCCGAAGAAACCCTTCTTCTCATGGTGATGGCCGGCTTCCACCGGCTTGAGCAGCGTCGCGCACAGCGCCGGGGTCAGCGTCAGCGCCAGCAGCGCCGAGAACGCCATCGAGGCGATCAGCGACAGCGAGAACTGGCGGTAGATGTTGCCCACCGAGCCCGAGAAGAACGCCATCGGGATGAACACCGCGGTCAGCACCAGCGTGATGCCGACGATGGCGCCGGTGATCTGGCCCATGGCCTTGCGTGTCGCTTCGCGTGGCGAGAGTCCTTCCTCGCTCATGATCCGCTCGACGTTTTCCACCACCACGATGGCATCGTCCACCAGGATACCGATCGCCAGCACCATGCCGAACATGGTCAGCACGTTGATCGAGAAGCCGAACGCCAGCAGTGCGCCGAACGTACCCAGCAGCGCGATCGGCACCACCAGCGTCGGGATGATGGTGGCGCGGAAGTTCTGCAGGAACAGGTACATCACCAGGAACACCAGCACCACGGCTTCCAGCAGCGTCTTGATCACTTCCTCGATCGAGATCTTGACGAAGGCCGAGGTGTCGTAAGGCACCGTGTACTGGTAGTCAGCCGGGAAGGTCTTCGACAGCTCTTCCATCTTGGCGCGCACCGCGGTGGCCGTGGCCAGCGCGTTGCCGGTCGGGGCCAGCTTGATGGCGATGGCCGCCGACGGCTTGCCGTTGGTGCGGGCCAGCGTCGAGTAGTCGGCGCCGCCCAGTTCCACGCGGCCCACATCCTTGATGCGCACCGACGAACCGTCGGGGTTGGTGCGCAGCAGGATGTTGCCGAACTGCTCGGGCGTGGACAGCCGGCTTTCGGTGGTGACGGTGGCGTTCAGCTCGGTGCCCTTGGGCGAGGGCGTGCCGCCCAGCTCGCCCACGGCGACCTGCACGTTCTGCTCGCTCACCGCGGCGGTCACGTCCAGCGGCGTCAGGTTGTAGCCGGTCAGCTTGGACGGGTCCAGCCAGATGCGCATGGCGTACTCGGTGCCGAACAGGTCGGCCTGGCCCACGCCCGGCACGCGGCGGATCGAGTCGATCACCTGCGCCGAGACATAGTTGCCGAGCTGGATCGCGCTGGCCGTGCCGGACTTGGACGACACGGTCAGGAACATCATGTAGTTGTTCCCGGCCTTGTCCACGCGCACGCCCTGCTGGCGCACCTCCGCCGGCAGGCGCGCTTCCACGCGCTTGAGGCGGTTCTGCACCTCGACCGAGTTCAGGTCGACGTTGGAACCGGGCGCGAACGCGATGGTGATCGTCGCCAGGCCGGTCGATTCGCTGGTCGAGTTGTAGTAGAGCAGGTTGGGGGCGCCGTTAAGCTCCTGCTCGATCACCGAAGTGACGGAATCCTCCAGCGTCTTGGCCGACGCACCCGGATAGGTGGCCGTGACCGAGATCGTAGGCGGGGCGATGTTCGGGTATTGCGCGATCGGCAACTGCATGATCGACAATATCCCGCCCAGCACGATGATCAGCGCGAGCACCCACGCGAACACCGGCCGGTCGATAAAAAACTTGGCCATAAGACTGGCTCCCTCTTTGTCTAGCCCTGTGTGCCGCGGCGGCTGGCTTCAGCCGCCGCGGCGCGGCGGTTTCAGCCTTGCTTGCCCTCGGCCTTCGCTTCCTGCTTCGCTTCGGCCTTGGGGGCCGAGGCCGGGGCAGCGGAAGCCGCGGCCGGCATGGCGGCCGGCGCCGAGGCACCCGCCTGCACGAACGGCACCGGCCTGGCCGGCGCGCCGACCTTGACCTTCTGCAGGCCCTCGACGATCACCTTCTCGCCGCCCTTCAGGCCTTCGGTCACGATCCAGCGGTCGCCGATGGCCTGCGGCGCCTTGACCGGCACGGAGGCGACGTTGCCGTCGTTGCCAACGACCAGCACGGTGGCGCCCTGCGCGCCGCGGATCAGCGCCCGCTGCGGCACGGTCAGCGCGTTCTCATCCACGCCCTGCTCGATCTTCACGCGCACGAAGGTGCCCGACAGCAGCTCGCGCTTCGGGTTGGGGAACTGCGCGCGCAGCGTGATCGCGCCGGTGGTCGGGTCGACCGTCATGTCCGAGAACAGCAGCTTGCCGGTGTGCTCGTACTCGCGGCCGTCTTCCCCGTACAGGTGCACGTTGGCGCCGCCGTTGACGCCCTTGACCGTGCCCGACTCGATGGCGCGGCGCAGGCGCGTGACTTCCGAGGCCGGCTGGGTGAAGGTGACCCACATCGGGTCGACTTGCTCCACCAGCGCCAGCTTGGTCGCCTCGCCCTTGCCCACCAGCGCGCCCTCGGTCACCAGCGCACGGCCGGCGCGGCCGCTGATCGGCGCGGTCACGGTGGTGTAGCCCAGGTTGATCTGGGCGGTGCGCACGGCGGCCCTGGCCGATGCCACGTCGGCGTTGGCCTGGCCGGCGGCGGCCACGGCGTCGTCGTATTCCTGCTTGCTGACCGCGTTGACGGCCACCAGCGGCTTGTAGCGCTCGGCCTTCAGCCTCGCAGTGACGGCGTTGGCCTCTGCGCGCTGCAGCGCGGCCTGGGCCGACGACAGTTCGGCCTGGTAGGGCGCCGGGTCGATGCGGAACATCACCTGGCCGGCCTTCACTTCGCCGCCCTCGGTGTAGTTGCGCGACAGCACGATGCCTTCGACGCGAGCGCGCACTTCGGCCGTGCGCACGCCTTCCAGGCGGCCCGGCAGTTCATTGACGACGGCGACCGGCGACGGCGTCACGGTGACCACGCCGACTTCCGGCGGGGGCGGGGCACCGCCCTCGGCCTTCTTGTCGCCGCAGGCAGTGAGCGCCAGCGCCGACAGCGCAGCGGCTGCAAAGGTGGCAACGCGACTGATATGTTGGGACTTCCTCATCGATAACCCCATGATGGCAATTTGAGATCTGCCGCATCGCCCCGGCCTGACATCTCAGGAAAGCGAAAACGACGCAGCCCGCCGCAATATTTGCAGCGGATAAAAGCGTGATGCTAGCCACAAATCGCGTCGGCGCGGCGACGAATACGACGAACGGTGGCTTTTATATGACGACTGGATTGCCGTCCGGCTGGCCTGCGCAAGGAGTCGCCCAGGGTGCTGGCTATGTCACAGGGGGCGGCTGGCCGAAAGCCGGGCGAGCGCGTATTATATATACATTCAAGCATGTATGTTAAAGTCGATTCATCAGCAGGGGCTTTCACATCACGCCGGGCGGGTCCGATGCGAACCATCGGATCCCAGCGAAAAGCCGGCCAACCTGATCCGGTATCCGGCGCAAACCGCCGACTCGGGTTAGGATGCGCGCCGTCCTGTCGGACCCAGGGGCTTGCGACAACATAGCCATGTGACGACAACGACCCGCCGCGCGCCTTGCGCAGCACCGGGGAGATTCAACACGCCGGACCGTGGACACCGTGTCCATGCGCCGCCGGCATATGAGACAGAAATGGTCAGACGCACCAAGGAAGAGGCGCTAGAGACGCGCCACCGGATTCTCGACGCGGCCGAAACCGTGTTCCACGCCCGCGGCGTGGCACGGCCGTCGCTGGCCGACATCGCCGAGGCCGCGGGGGTCACGCGCGGCGCGATTTACTGGCACTTCAAGAACAAGAGCGATGTGTTCGCCGCCATGTGCGACCGCGTGCACCTGCCCGTGGAAGCGCTGTGCGATCCGGAGCGGATCGCGCGCCAGGAGGACCCGCTTGGCGGCGTGCGCGACATCTGCGCCTACGTCATGCGCCAGACCGTGGTGAACCCACGCCTGCGCCGCGTGTTCGAGATCATCTTCCACAAGTGCGAGATGGTGCAGGACAACGGCGCCATCTTCGAGCGCCAGCGCCAGTCGCACAAGGAAGGCCTGGTCAAGATCCGCGAGCACCTGCGCCTGGCGCGCGAGCGCGGGCAGCTGCCGGCCGACCTCGACCTGGATCTCGCCGTCAATGCGTTCCACGCCTGCATCGGTGGCGTGCTGGCGCACTGGCTGTTCTCGCCCGAGGACTTCGACCTCGACGCCAACGCCGAGCGCATGGCGGATGCCTTCATCGATACCCTGAGATTGTCCCCCGCGCTGCGGCTCGGCTACGTGCCGCGCCCGATGGCGCAGCTCGACGACGAACTGTCGACGCTGTGCGAGCAGGCCTGCCAGAAGGAAGCCGCGGGCCTGGACACCAGCGACCTGGTGCCCTGATCTCCTGACTCCCCTGGCTCCCCGAAACCGGCCTGGGCGCTAGCCGCGCACCGCTTCGTGCCAGCGCGCCAGGAAGGCGCGCTTGCGCAGCGTGTCCTGCGCGGCCAGCAGGCCCGGCCCCACGCTGATCGGCTTGAGCGCGTAGCCCAGGCGCTCCGACAGCGCCGCGGCGGTGTGCACGCTGTCGGTATCGGTGCGGATGGTATAGAGCTGCGTGGTCGACTTGGCCAGCAGCGCCTGGCCCTCGCGCGACAGCAGGAAATCCAGCCACAGCCGCGCCGCATTGGGCCGCGGCGCGCGCCTGGCGATAAACGCCACCCGCGACATCACCAGCGTGTAGTCGCGCGGCGCGATCACGTCGATCGCCGCGCCGCGCTCCATCAGCGACAGCGCGTAGGAACCCAGCAGGTTGTACCCCATCACCAGCTCGCCGCTGGCGATGCGCTCGACCATCTCCGCGGTCGACGACGACAGCTGCACCCCGGCGCGCCCCAGCGCCTGCGCCAGGTACCAGAACTCGCTGCCCATGCGCGCGTCCTGCTGCGCCAGCAGGTAGCCCACGCCGGAGCGCTCCACGTCATACGTCACCACCTTGCCGCGCCAGCGCGGCGCGTTCTCCTGCAGCAGCCGCGCCAGCCCGGTGCGGCTGCGCGGCGCGCGCATGCCGGCGAAGTGGTGGCGGTTGTAGACAATCACCGCGGGCTCGAAGGTGGTGCCCCAGGCCTCGTCGCGCCACACCGCCCAGCCGGGCAGGCCGGCGCGCTCCGGCGAGGCGTAGCGCTGCGCGTTGCCGTCGTTGACCAGCTTGATCTGCAGGTCCATGGCGGTGCTCCACAGCACGTCGGCATAGCGCGCGCCCGGCGCCGGGCGGCCGCTGCCGAGCGCGGCGGTTTCGGCGAGGAAGCGCTGGTTCAGGTCGACGGTGTTCAGGTCTTCATAGCGCACCCGGATGCCGGGATAGCGCGTCTCGAACGCCGTGATCAGCGGCTGCGCCACTTCCAGGTCGGTCGAGGCATAGACCACCACCTCGCGTTCGCGCAGCGCGCGGGCGATGGTGGCGTCATACCCCGACGGATAGCCCGGCGGCGGCGCCGGCAGCATGGACTGGGCCTGAAGCGGCAATGACAGCGAAGTCCCGGCAAGCAGCGCGGCACCGGCCAGCCGGCGGCGCTGCGGTGAGGCGGGTGACGGGTGTGATGCGTGACGTGATGCGGGAAGGGCGGGCGACCCATGCGCCGCGGGCGGCATGGAAGCGGACTGCTGGGGCGGACGCTTGGGCACGGTGATCGGGAACTGGGGGGACGGCCCTGCAGCGGGCGCGCCGGGACAGGCGGGGCGGGGTTATTATAGGCGCCCGCGGCAGGCGCGCCATAGCGCCGGGGCCGCCATGCACAACCGGCAGAGGAGGAGGACCGGCATGCGCATCCTGCTGGTGGAGGATGAAGTCGAACTGGCACGCTGGGTCGCCCGCGCACTGGAGCAGGGCGGATTCGTGATCGAGCACGTCGCCGACGGCCTGCAGGCCGAGGCACGGCTGCATGCCGAGGAATACGACGCGGTCGTGCTCGACCTGCGCCTGCCCGGCAAGGACGGGCTGGCCGTGCTCAAGTCGATGCGCGGGCGCGACGACCGCACCCCGGTGCTGATCCTGACCGCGCAGGACACGCTCGACGAACGCGTGCGCGGCCTCAACCTCGGCGCCGACGACTACCTGCCCAAGCCCTTCGCCATCGCCGAGCTGGAAGCGCGGCTGCTGGCGCTGATCCGCCGCAGCCGCGGCCGCGCGCACCCGCGCCTGCAATGCGGCACGCTGGTGTTCGACGGCGAGACGCGCAGCTTTACGCTCGATGGCCAGCCGCTGGCGCTGACGCCGCGCGAATCGACGCTGCTGGGCGCGCTGCTGGCGCGCAGCGGCCAGCCGCTGACCAAGGCGCAGCTGCTCGACAAGGTGTTCTCGCTCGACGCCGACGTCTCCCCCGACGCGATCGAAGTGCTGGTCTACCGGCTGCGCAAAAAGCTGGCCGGGCACGGCGTCACCATCGTCACGCTGCGCGGCTTCGGCTACCTGCTGGAGCCCGAGGCCGGGCGCTGACATGCGCTGGATGGCAGGGAATATGCGCATGGGTCCGCGCCATCCCATACTGCTGTGGCGGCGCGGCAGCCTGCGCCGCCAGCTGCTGTTGCTGCTGGTGCCGGCGCTGGCGGCGATGATGGCGATCGACACCTGGCTCAGCTACGGCACGCTGCGCGACGCCGCCAACCGGGCCTACGACCGCTCGCTGTACGGCTCGATCCGCACCATCGACAACGCCATCGGCATGGCCGGCGAAAGCGTCCAGCTCACGCTGCCCGACGCCGCCATGGAAATGTTCGAGAGCGCGGCGCAGACCCATGTGTACTACCGCGTGTCGCTGGAGCGCGCCGGCAAGGTGGAGACCATCACCGGCTACGACGACCTGCCGCTGCCCGCCGGCAACCTCGTCAACAACCAGCCGCGCTTCTACGATACCGAGTACCTGGGCGAAGCGGTGCGCATCGGCGTGATGGCGCGCCCCGTGTACCGGCCCGATGCGCGCATGCGCGTGATCATCCAGGTTGCCGAGACCGCCGAGCCGCGCAGCGCGCTGATCGCCACGGTGTGGCGCAGCGCGCTGGCGCGCGACCTGATGCTGATCCTGCTGAGCGCCGCGATCCTGGTGGGCGGCGTCACTTACGTGCTGCGCCCGCTCAAGCGCGTGCGCGACGACGTCGAGGCGCGCTCGCCCGACGACCTCGCGCCGCTGGCCTTCGAGCGCGTGCCGTCCGAGGTGCGGCCGCTGGTCGACGCGGTCAACCTGCACGTGTCGCGCTCGGCGGCAATGGCGCAGGCGCAGGCGCAGTTCATCGCCGATGCCGCGCACCAGCTGCGCACGCCGCTGGCAATCCTGAAGACGCAGGCCGAATATGCCCAGCGCCAGCTGCGCGACCCCGATCCGGAAGCCGCGCGCCGCGCCGCGGGCGAGGCCGTGGGCGGCATCGTCACGCAGCTGGAGCAGGCCGCGCGGCTGACCAACCAGCTGCTGGCGCTGGCGCGGGTACGCCAGCACCATGGCGAGAATGCACAGCCGGGCGAGGCCAGCGACGCCATCGACATCATCGACGCCGTCGCCGTGGCCGAGCAGGTGGCGCTCGACTACCTGCCGCTGGCGCGCGGCAAGCAGCAGGACTTCGGCTGGGAGCCGGTGCCGGGGCTGAAGCTGCCGGTGCGCGCCGATCCCGCGCTGCTGCGCGAGGCGCTGGCCAACCTGGTGCACAACGCGATCCAGTACTCGCCGCGCGGCAGCCGGATCACCTTGTCGGCAAGTCGCAACGACGAAACGGCCTGCCTGGTCGTAGAAGACGACGGCCCGGGCATCCCGGCCGAAGAGCGCGAGAAGGTCTTCGCGCGCTTCTACCGCCGCGTGGGCAACGCCGAGCCCGGCTCGGGGCTCGGGCTGGCGATCTCGCGCGAGATGGCGTCGCGCTTCGGCGGCACGGTGGAGCTGGGCGACGGCGCGCAGGGCGTTGGCGTGCGCGCCGTGCTGAAGCTGCCGGTCGGTGATTGAACCCGAGTAGTGCTCAATAGCGCTCAGCCGAACAACTCCTCCGCCACCGTCGGATGCAGCTGCACCGTGGTCTGCAGGTGCGATTCACGCACGCCCAGGCGCAGCGCCACCGCCAGCGCCTGCACGATCTCCGGCGCGGCGTTGTCCATCAGGTGCACCCCTAGCACGCGCCCGCTGCGCGCGTTCAGCACCAGCTTGAACACGCTCTGGTACGCCGTGCCGCCGAAGCGGTTCTCCAGCGAGACAAAACGCTTGACCACGGTGCGGATGCGCTCGGGCTTGCCGGCATCGGCGATCGCCTGCGCCTCGGTCATGCCGACTGCGCCGATGGCCGGTTCGCTGAACACCGCGGTGGGCACGAAATCGAAGTCGGCTCGCTCGCCGCGCCGGCCATACAGCCGGTCGGCCAGCCAGCGGCCCTGCGCGGTCGCCACCGGCGTCAGGTGCAAGCCGTCGGTGGCATCGCCGACCGCATAGATCTTGCGCACGCTGCTGCGGTACTGCTTGTCGACATGGATGCCGCCCTTGTCGCCAAAGGCCAGGCCGAGTTCTTCCAGCCCCAGCCCCTGCACATTGGAGATGCGCCCGATCGCCGCCAGCGCGGCCTGCGCGCGCACGGCCTCGGTCTGGCCGGGGCGGTCAGTGGGGCGGTAGCAGACTTCCACCGCGCCGTTGGCCTGGCTGAGCAGGTTGACTTCGGCATTCAGATGCAGGCGCACGCCGCGCGCCGTCAGCGCCTCGGCCAGCGCAGCGCCGATCTCATGGTCGAAATGCCGCAGCAGCCGGTCGCCGGCGACGATCAGGTCGACCTTGACGCCATAGCGCGACAGGATCGATGCCAGCTCCACGCCGATATAGCCGCCGCCGATCACCGCGACCGAGGCGGGCACGGTCTGCCAGGTAAAGACATCGTCGGAGCTGGCGGCCAGTTCGCCGCCGGGCACGTCCAGCGGGCGCGGGCGCGCGCCGGTGGCGATCAGGATGCGGCGCGCATGGATGGTCTCGTCGCCGACGCGGACTTCATCGGGCGCGGTGACGCGCGCGTCGCCACGCAGTATCTCCACGCCGGATTCATGCAGGCGCTGGGTGTAGCCCGCGTTCAGCCGCGCCACCTCGGCATTGACGCGCACGATCGCGTCGCGCCAGTCCTCGTGCCCGCCGGTGTGCGACAGGCAGCCCGACAGGATCGCTGCCCACGAGGCGCCATACGACAGCATCTTCTTCGGTACGCAGCCGCGGTTGACGCAGGTGCCGCCGATGGCATCGCGCTCGACCAGGATCACGCGCGCACCGTGCGCCGCCGCGCGCCGCGCGCAGGCCACGCCGCCGGAGCCGCCGCCGATCACCACCAGGTCGGCGTCGCGCGCCTTGCCGTTGCGGCGCTTGCCTCCCTGGCCGCGGGCGCGCGGGACGCGCTCGACGGGTGGCGCAGCGCTGACCTGGCGGGCACGCCTCGGTTCGTTGGTCCCCTGCGTTGCGGTGGGGGTTGTCTTGCGCTCGGTCATCCATGCCTCCTGTCGCGGCACGCGGGCCGCATCGACAATCGATCGGGCCGGTGCCACAACACGAAGCTAGGCGGCCGGCCGCAGTTCGGTATTCAGGATCGACGGCCACTCGCGCAGGAAAGTTTCCCCGTCGCGGCGGCCGAGTTCGTAGGCGTGCGTCATGGCATCGGGCCGGGTGTAGTCCCAGCTCGAGATCGGCACGCGCTCCGAGGGCTGCAGGTACAGGCGGCGCTGGCCGCCTTGCTCGATGACGAAACGGCGCGGGCGCGGATAGAGCCGCGTCACCAGCACCAACACATTGCCCGGCGCGGTGTCGAGCGCATCGACCGGTACGTTATCCACAAGGCCGCCGTCGAGCACCGGCCGGCCGTCGCGGCGCAGCACCGGCGTGAACGGCGGCGTCGACGCCGACTGCAGCAGCAGGTCGGCCAGCTGCTCCGGCGAGGCGCAGTCCTGCGCGCGCACGAACTCGGGCCGGAAGCCAAGCTTGCGCCCCAGCCGCGGGTGCAGCGTCTTGAGCACATGCTTGTCGATGTTGTAGGCCAGCAGGCCCGCCGCCACCGCCAGCCGCGGACCGCTCCAGCGCGGGATATGCGCCACGCCGATGCGGATCTCGGGCGCCTGTTGAAGCTGCGCCAGGCGGCCGTCGGCAAAGATCGTCAGCAGCGCGGTGCGGTAGATGCCGTAATGCGGGAACACGCGCTCGTTGCGCAGCAGGTTGCCCCAGTAGGCATTGCGGCGGTTGTTGGACAGCACCTCGCGGTAGTAATCCATGGTCTGGTGCGAGTCATGCGCATAGACCATGCACGCGGTGGCCGCGCCGGCCGAGATGGCCGCGATCACCCGCGGACGCAGCTGCAGTTCGGGCGCGACCATGTCCCACCAGCCCGCCTGCCACCAGCAGCGGTTGCCGCCACCGGCAAAGACGACCTGGTCGAAGGGATTGGCGGGATGGGCGGGACTGGTGCCCGCGCTGGCTGGCATCAGAGCAGCGCGTAGGTGGTGGTGGCCTGCACCGCGAGCTTGCCGTCGGTGCCGGTCAGCTCGATCTCGCCGAACACCACGGTCTTGCCCAGGCGCAGCACGTTGGCGCGCACCAGCACGTCGCCGTCGATCACGGGACGCATGAAGTTGGTGGTGAGTGAGACCGTGGTCATCGGGCGGAAGCCGCCGAGCGCACTCGCGACGGCGACGATCATGGCGGTATCGGCCGCCGACATCAGCACCTGGCCGCAGACCACGCCACCCGCGTGGCGAAATGATTCGTTGAAAGGCAGGCGCAGCGTTACGCCTTTTGCATCGACGGCTTCGGCCCGCAGGCCTAGCTGGCGCACCCACGGCGCCAGCACGCGCTCCAGCGTGGCGTCGATGTCGGCAAGGGCAAGTTGCGGTGATGCTTCAGACATGGCGGTCCTCGTTCTTGTATCCATGTTCCTGGCCGCACCCGTGGCCGACCGTGGCCGACCTTACGCTGTCTCCCCCGGCGCGACGCGATGCTTCAGGCAATGATACAGGGGGCCGGTGGCAAGCACCACGAAGGCCATCCGGATCACATGGAAGGCCGTCACCAGCGGCACGCCCAGCTCCAGCACCTTGGCGGTGATGCACATCTCGGCAATGCCGCCGGGCGTGGAGGCCAGGATCATGGTGGCCGGGTGCGCGCCCGACAGCGCAGCCAGCCCCCAGCCGAACAGCGCCGACACCACCAGCGCCAGCACCGTGTACAGCGCCACGCCCGACAGGAAGCGCGGCGCGGTGTGCAGGAACTCGCGCGAGAAGCGCACGCCCAGCGACACCCCGATCAGCAGCTGGCCGGCGCGGCTCATCCAGGCCGGGATCGCCGACAGCTCGATGCCCGATGCCGTCAGCACCGCGGCCGCCAGCAGCGTGCCGATCACGAACGGGTTGGGCATGTTCAGGCGCCTGACCAGCAGCGCCACGCCCAGCGTGATTGCCACCAGCGCCAGCAGGCCCGGCGCGCTGACCACGCGCGGCCCGGGGATGTATGTGTCAAGCCCATGGATGCCGCCGTACTGGAAGATCGCCGGCACCGTCACCACCACCATCAGCACCCGCAGCGAATGCGCCGCCGCGACCTGGTCGATGCGCGCGCCGTTGCGCTCGGCCAGGTTGGCCATCTCGGAAGCGCCGCCGATGGCTGTGGAAAAGTAAGCGGTCTTGAATGCGACCCCGGTGGTCCGGCGCAGCATCAGCGCGCCGCCCGCGCCCATCGCCAGCGCGAACAGCGAACCGGCGACGATGTACGGCAGGAACTCCACCAGCCGCGCCACCACGTCGGGCGTGAAATACAGCCCGAGCGAGGCGCCGATCACCCACTGCCCGGCATTGCGCGCCTGCGACGGCGCGCGCAGGTCGGCGCCCCACATGCGTGCCGAGGCGACGGCCAGCAGCGGGCCGATCATCCACGGCAGCGGGGTATGCAGGACGGTGCAAAGCAGGGCGGCGGCCAGCCCCAGTGCCAGCGTGGGCACCGCGGACAGCCAGCGGTTGGCGGCGAGACTCATCGGTCAGCGGCCTGGCGCGCAGGCGCCGGCGCTTGTTGTTTTAAGGGGATGGAAATGCAAAGGGCCCGCACGCCATGGCGCCGGGCCCCGGAAACTACCGCATGCTAACGCGCATCACGCCGCGTTGTCAGCCTGCGCATGCGCCGAGCCGCGCGCGGCATGCCAGCGCAGCAGGCGCGGGATCACCACCACCGCCACGGTCAGCGCCAGGATGGTGGCCGAGATCGGCTGGCGCACGAACAGGCTCCAGTCGCCCTGGCCGATCGACAGCGCATTGCGCAGCTGCTTCTCCGCCATCGGTCCCAGGATCATGCCGACGATCACCGGCGCGGTCGGGAAGTCGAAGCGGCGCATCACCATGCCGAGCAGGCCGACCACGAACAGCAACAGCAGGTCGAACCACGACTGGCGGATGCCGTACGCACCCAGGCCCGCGAAGATCAGGATGCCGCCGTACAGCAGCGGCGTGGGCACGCGCAGCATGCGCACCCACAGGCCGATCGCCGGCAGGTTCAGCACCAGCAGCATGACGTTGCCGATATACAGCGACGCCAGCAGGCCCCACACCAGGTCGCCCGAGGTCTGGAACAGCATCGGGCCCGGCTGCAGGTTGTAGTTCTGGAACGCGGCCAGCAGGATCGCGGTGGTGTTCGAGGTGGGGATGCCCAGCGTCAGCAGCGGGGCCAGCGTCGCGGTCACGGCCGAGTTATTGGCGGCTTCCGGGCCGGCCACGCCTTCGATCGCGCCGACCTTGCCGAACTCTTCCTTGTGGTCCGACAGCTTCTTCTCGGTCGCGTACGACAGGAAGGTCGGGATCTCGGCGCCGCCCGCGGGGATCAGGCCGAACGGGAAGCCGATAAACGTGCCGCGGATCCACGCCGGCAGCGAACGCTTCCAGTCCGACTTGTTCATGTGGACCGAGCTGAGCTTGTTGAAGGTGCCGTCCGGCTGCGGGAAGAACGCATTGAACAGCGCCTCGCCCACGGCGAACAGGCCGACGGCCACCACCACGATGTCGATGCCGTCATACAGCTCCTGCACGTTCATCGAGTAGCGGGTCTGGCCCGACAGCGAATCCATGCCGATCAGTCCGATGCCCAGGCCCAGGAACAGCGCCGTCATGCCGCGCAGCAGCGACGAGCCCAGCACCGCGGAAACCGTGGTGAAGGCCAGCAGCATGATCATGAAGTACTCGCCCGGGCCGAACTGCAGCGCCACGTCGGCCGCCACCGGCGCGAACAGCGACAGCATCACGGTGGCGATGGTGCCGGCCACGAACGAGCCGATCGCCGCGGTCGCCAGCGCCGGGCCGGCGCGGCCGTTCTTGGCCATCAGGTTGCCTTCCATGGCCGTGACCATGGTGGACGATTCGCCCGGCGTGTTCATCAGGATCGACGTGGTCGAGCCGCCGTACATCGCGCCGTAGTAGATGCCGGCGAACATGATCAGCGCGGCGGTGGGTTCGACCTTGGCGGTCAGCGGCAGCAGCATCGCCACCGTCAGCGCGGGGCCGATGCCCGGCAGCACGCCGATGGCGGTGCCCAGGAAGCAGCCCACCAGCGCCCACATCAGGTTGATCGGCGTGATCGCGACGGCAAAGCCGTGCATCAGCATGTTCAGCGTTTCCATTCGAAGACTCCTTGCTGGACGGGCGGGCTCAGAAGCCGGCGATGGGGAGCAGCGGCAGGTTGATGCCGAGCAGGAATTCAAACAGCGCCCACATCGGCACCGTGATGCACAGGCCCACGATCAGGTCGCGCACGATGCGGCGGCTGCCGTAGCCGCGCGCCACGCACATCATCAGCAGCGTGGAAGAAAACACGAAGCCGAGCGTGCCGATCAGCGCCATGTTCAGCACCAGGCCGGCGGCCACCCACAGGAAGCCCTTGAAGTTGTGCGGCGCGCTGGGCAGTTCGGCATCTTCCTCCGGCATGTTGCGGAAGCCGCCGCGCACGCCCTGCCACATCAGCAGCGC
The DNA here is from genome assembly GCF_004353535.1 of Cupriavidus sp. L7L. Lineage (NCBI taxonomy): Bacteria > Pseudomonadati > Pseudomonadota > Betaproteobacteria > Burkholderiales > Burkholderiaceae > Cupriavidus > Cupriavidus sp. L7L. The sequence goes on along the minus strand of NZ_SMNY01000025.1, from coordinate 72,244 downwards.
GCCGCACACCGCCAGCCCGACGGCCACCAGCGTGGGCACGAAGCGCGGCGACAGGCCGGCATAGCCCTCTTCGCCGGTAATGCCCGACAGGCCGAGAAAGAAGAACAGCGAAAGCGCCAGGACGGCAACGCCGATGGCAACGTGCGAGGGTTTCATGGAGACTCCTTGGCCTTTGTCGCCAGCAAGGGGGCTGGCGTCCGCGACGCTGGCTTAGCTAAGCTTGCGGCCCGCGCGGCAATGAGGCCCGGCGACATATGGTTGTTGTCTTCGGTATCGCAGGTGGACACCGGGCCCCATGCCGTTTTCCTGCCGCCGGGATCGCCGGCGGTGTTGGCAGGCACGACAGGTAAAGCGGCTTGATGCGGTTTTCTGATGCGGTAACGCGGGGGGTTTCACAGGCCGCGCCGGCTTGGCGCGGCAGCGGGCTTTACTTGGCGACGCCCAGCTCGCGCAGCGTGCCGCCCAGGCGGGTCGATTCGCTGTCGACAAACTTGCCGAACTCATCGCCGGTCAGCAGGAACGGGGTCCAGTCGTTCTTCTGCAGCGTGTCCTTCCAGGCCTTGCTCTCGGTGGCCTTGACCACCGCATCGATCATGGCCTTGCGCTGCTCGGGCGTGGTGCCGGGCGCGCCATACACGCCGCGCCAGTTGTAGATCTCGACGTTGACGCCCTGCTCCTTCAGCGTCGGGATGTCGGCGGTGCGGTCCTTGGAGGTCACGGCCAGCGCGCGCATCTTGCCGCTCTTGATGAAGGGCAGGAATTCCGACACGCCGGCGATGCCCACCGTCACGTGGCCGCCCATGATCGAGGCCGAGGCTTCGCCGCCGCCCTGGAACGGCACGTAGTTGATCTTCTTGGGATCGACACCGCTCTCCTTGGCGACCAGGCCGGCCAGGATATGGTCGATCGAACCCTTGGAGCCGCCGCCCCAGCTGACGCTGCCCGGGTTGGCCTTGAGCTGCGTGGTCAGGTCCTTGATCGACTTGATCGGCGAGCTGGCCGGCACGGTGATGACCATGGTGTCGGCGAACAGGCGCGCGATCGGCGTGGCGTTCTTCAGCGTGACCGGCGGCTTGTTGGTCTCGATCGCGCCGACCATCACGGCACCCACCACCATCAGCGCGTTGGGGTTGCCCTTGTCGGTGTTGACGAACTGCGTCAGCGCGATGGTGCCGCCGGCGCCGCCCTTGTTGTCGTACGAAGCGGTCTTGGCCTGGCCGGCTGCGATCATCGCGGCGCCCAGCGAGCGGCCGGTCTGGTCATAGCCGCCGCCGGGGTTGGCGCCGATCATGACCTTGACGCTGTCCAGCGCGTAGGCGGGCGCGGCAACGACGGTGGCGGCAACGGCGGCCGATGCCAGCGCGGCATGGGCGAAACGGGAAATCGAACGGCGCATAGCGGTCTCCTTGGTTGTACCGGTGATCGCTTGCCAGTCACTGGCTGGCCGCGATCCGACCCGGGAGTTCCGGCGGCAGCCTGAGCGTTGCTGGGGACGGGGACACGGCCTGGCGGCGGCGCGCGGGGCGCTGCCGGGGTTGTCTCCTGTCCGGCGCGGCGGGGCGTGGCCGGGACTGTTCTTGGATTATTGGCAAATCAGACCGGGTTAGCAGTCATGGGCCGGATTCTAGGCGGGGGAAACTGTCAAAAGGCTGTCAAAAGGCGCGGGAAGGGGTTGGGGTTTACGTGGATGGCGGGGATGGAGGGCCAGGTTGGCACGTTGGCTGGCCTGACTTCATGGAGGCGCCGGCCCCAAATTGCCTCACCCCGCCGGCTTCGCCTCCAAGCAAGGATCCTTGCGCGCCACCGCCGGCACCACCACCGCCATGTCGAACTCGCCGTCCGCCGCCGCGCTCTCCACGTAGCCCACGCTGACGACCTTGCCAGCCTCGCCCGGAAGCCAGCGCGGCACCCCCACATCGCGCCGCACGTGCCCGTTGCCTGCAATCAGCACCGCACCGCGCTGCGCGTAAGGCCGCAACGCCTGCGCCATCACCGCGTCGCGCGCGGCCTGTGCCGCCAGCATGCCGGGCAGCATCGCCTTGGGAAAATTGCCGCAGTGGCCGTGATCGAGCACCGCGGTCTGCGCCGCCACCAGGTCAGGCGGCAACTCGCCGGTCAGGCCAAGCTTCTGGCGCTCGTCCGCCGGAAACAGCCCGTCCAGCCCGCCGCGAACGATCTTGCCCGCATCCGCGCGCGACAGGTTGGCCGCGACCAGCGGCAGGTCGTACTGCAGCGCCAGCGCCACCAGCGGGCGGTACAGCGGCCACTGCCAGGCGCCGCCGCCGGCTTGCGCGATCAGGTAGTCGGCATCCGTGGGCCGCTCCTTGCGGGCACGGTCGATATCGGGTTGCCGTTCGCGGTCGAACTGCTCCATGGCGATGGCCGGGCGCCAGCCCTGCTCGACCGCGCGCGTCAGCGCAGCCAGCCGCTGCCGCTGTCCGGCGGCATTGTCATGAACCTCGCCCAGCAGCACGTAGGGCTTGCCGGCAAACCCGGCGCTGACACTTGCCGGCGAGGGGCCAGAGGCGGCACAGCCGGCGCTCAGCAAGGCAACAGTTGCTGCCAGCATGGTGGCTGTGCGCAAGCGGAATGACATCACGCGGCGTTCCTTTATCTCGCTTCGTTCGTCGGGACGGATGCATGCGGCGCAGGCTGCCGTCGCCGCTGCCGACTCCCCTCGTCCGCGCCGGCGTACGAGGGGTTAAGGGAAAAACCAGCGCGGGACCGATGGGGTCAATGCTGCCGCACCGTCTCCCCAGGCACCTTCTCCGGCAGCTTGTTGCCTTCCGAGTCGATCTGCAGCGGCCCCGTGCCCGAGAACCTGTCCAGCGCCAGGTAGATCACCGGCGTGATGAACAGCGTGATCACCTGCGAGAACAGCAGCCCGCCGACCACCGCCAGGCCCAGCGGCTGGCGCAACTCGGCGCCGGCGCCGAGGCCCAGCGCCAGCGGCAGCGCGCCCATCACCGCGGCGAAGGTGGTCATCATGATCGGACGGAAGCGCAGCAGGCATGCCTGCCGGATTGCCCTGGCCGGCGTCATGCCTTGCTCGCGCTGCGCCGCCAGCGCGAAGTCGATCATCATGATCGCGTTCTTCTTGACGATGCCGATCAGCATCAGCACGCCGATGACCGCGATCAGCGACAGCTCGATATTGAAGACAAAGAGCGTCAGCAACGCGCCGACCGCGGCCGACGGCAGTCCCGCCAGGATGGTCAGCGGGTGGATGTAGCTCTCGTACAGCACGCCCAGCAGCGTGTAGATCACCGCGATGGCCGCCACCAGCAGCACGATCTGCGTGGCCTGCGATGACTGGAATACCGCCGCGTCGCCGCCCCAGCTGGTGAAGATCGACGTCGGCATCGCGATCTCCTGCTTGTAGCGGTCGATGCGCGCCGACGCGTCGCCCAGCGCCGCGCCCGGCGCAAGGTTGAACGACACCGTCACCGACGGCAGCTGCCCCTGGTGGTTGACCGCGATCGGGCCGACGCGGCGCTCGGTGGTGGCGAACGCCGACAGCGGCACCATCTGGCCGGTCTTGCTGCGCACGTAGAGCTTGGCGAACGCGGTCTCGTCGACGCGGTCGAGGTCGGCCGCCTGCAGGATCACGTAGTAGTTGTCGATCGGCGTGTAGATGGTCGACACCTGCCGCTCGCCGAACGCCGAATACAGCGCGGTGCGCACGTCCTGCATCTGCACGCCGAGCGCGTTGGCCTTGTCGCGGTCGATCGACAGGTGCGCCTCCAGGCCCGACTGCTGCGAGTCGCTGGTGACATCGCGGAACAGGCTGTCGGCGCGCATCTTCGCCATCAGCTTGTCGGAGTAGTCCTGCAGCTGGCCGGCCTTCACGCTTTGCAGCGTGTACTGGTAGCGGCTCTTGCTCTGGCGCCCGCCGAGCTGCAGGTTCTGCACCGGCGCGAAATACACCGCTAGCCCGGGCACGCCGGCCACGTCGCGGCGCAGCGACTCGATCACCTTGGGCATCGCGTTGCGCTCGCCGCGCGGCTTGAGCTCGACGAACATGCGCCCGGTGTTGATGGCCGGCGACGGGCCGCCGCCAATCGCCACCACGATGCTCTTGACCGCGGGGTTGGCGCGCATGCGCTCGGCCGCATCGCGCAGGCGCTCGGACATGGCATCAAAGGAAATGTCCTGCGGCCCTTCGGCATTGACGCGGATCTGGCCGATGTCTTCCTCCGGGAAGAAGCCCTTGGGGATCGTGACGAACAGCACCGCGGTCAGCACGAAGGTCAGACCCGCCGCCACCAGCACCGTGCGCCGGTGCGCCAGGCACCAGTCCAGTCCGCGCGCATAACGGTGCAGCGTGAACTCGAACAGGTTCTCGAACCACTGCGTGGAGCGCATGCCGATGGTCTGCCTCTGTGGCACGGCAGGCTGCGCCAACGCGTGGTCGCCATAAGCGTGGTGCGACTCGTCGACCGGCACGTTTTCGGCCGACAGGAAACGCGCGCACAGCATCGGGATCAGCGTCAGCGACACCGCTGCCGACACCAGGATCGACAGCGACACCACCGCGGCGAACTCGTGGAACAGCAGCCCGATCACGCCGGGCATGAAGAAGATCGGGATAAACACCGCCACCAGCGAGATCGAGATCGACAGGATGGTGAAGCCCATCTCGCGCGAGCCCACCAGCGCGGCCTTCAGCGGCGGCACGCCTTCCTCGATATGGCGCACGATGTTCTCGAGCATGACGATGGCATCGTCCACCACCAGCCCCACCGCCAGCGTAATGGCCAGCAGCGAGACGTTGTCCAGGCTGTAGCCGAACGCCTTCATCAGCGCCACCGTGCCGATCAGCGAGATCGGCAGCGACACGGTGGGGATCAGCGTGGCGGCGGCGCGGCGCAGGAACAGGAAGATCACCATCACCACCAGCGCCACCGTCAGCGCCAGCGTGAACTGCACGTCGTGGATCGATTCGCGGATCGAGCGCGAGCGGTCGTTGACCACCGCCACGTTGACCGAGCCCGGCATCTGCCCGATCAGGCGGGGCAGGGCGGCCTGGATCGCATCGACCACCGCCACGGTGTTGGCGTCGGGCTGGCGCAGCACGGCCAGCACGATCGAGCGCTCGTTGTTAAGCCAGCTGCCGGTCTTGATGGTCTCGACGCTGTCCTCGACCTCGGCCACGTCGGACAGCCGCACCAGCGCGCCGTTGGGCTGGCTGGCGACGATGATGTTGCGGAAGGCATCCGCATTGGTCATCTGCCGGTTGGCCTGGATGGTCAGCGTCTGGCGCGCGCTGTCGAGCGTGCCCACGGGGGTGTTGGCGTTGGCGCGGTTCAGCGCGGTGGCCAGCTCGTCCAGCGTCAGGCCGCGCGCTGCCAGTGCATCCGGGTGCGCGCGCACGCGCACGGCAAAGCGCTTCTGCCCGAAGATCTGCACCTGCGCCACGCCCGGCAGCGTGGCCAGCGTGGGCGAGATCAGGTTGTCGCCGAAGGCATTCAGGTCCGCCAGGCTCATCGCCGGCGAGTTGATCGCCAGCAGCAGCACCGGCGCGTCGGCCGGGTTGACCTTGCGGTACGACGGCGGCGTCGTCATCTCGATCGGCAGGGAACGCTGCGCGCGGAACAGGGCCGCCTGCACGTCCACGGCCGCGTCGTCGATATCGCGGTCGCTGTTGAATTCGATGGTGATGCTGGAGTTGCCGAGCGTGTTCGACGAGCTGATCACCGACACACCGGGGATGGTGGCGAACTGCTTTTCCAGCTGCGTCGCCACCGAAGCCGCCATGGTTTCCGGGCTCGCGCCCGGCAGCGTCGCGGTGACCTGGATCACCGGCGAGTTGAAGCTGGGCAGCGCGGCGATCGGGATGGTCGGGTACAGCACGATGCCGGTGACGATCACGGCCAGGCACAGCAGCACCGTCATCACCGGACGGCGGATGCAGAGTTCGGACAGCGTCATGGCTCAGTGCCCCGCGGCGGCATTGGCGGCATTGGCGGCATTGGCGGCATTGGCGGCGTTGGCGGCAACGTTCGCGGCACTGGCTGGCCGCGCGGCGGCCGCACCGGAGGCGGCGCCGGCCGGCGCCTCGCGCACCAGCGCGCCCGGGCGCAGGTTCTGCGTGCCTTCCACGACCACGCGGGCGCCGGGCTGCACGCCTTCCACCACGGCCGCCGCAGCAGTGGTGGTGATCACCTGCACCGGCACGCGCGCGACCTTGCTGTCGGGCTGCACTACATAGACAAAGCGCCCTTCGGGGCCGGTCACCACCGCCTGCGGCGGCACCGACAGCGCGCCCTTGAGCGTCTGCACCACGGCGCTGACGTTGGCGTAGGTGCCCGGCCACAGCCGCTGCTCTTCGTTGCCGAACTGGGCCTTGACGCGAATGGTGCCGTACTGCGGATCGACCGTGTTGTCCACGAAAGTGATCTTGCCGGTCACCGGGGTCTTGCTGCCGTCGTTAGGCTGGGCGGTGACCTGTACCGGGCCGGCCTGCAGCGCCTCGCGCAGCGCCGCCAGCTGGCGCTCGGGCAGGCTGAAGGTCACTGCGATCGGCTGCACCTGCGCGATGGTGACCATCGGCACGGCGCCGGTAGGCAGCACCAGCGAGCCCGGGAAGGCGTTGATCACGCCGGTGCGGCCGCTGATGGTGGCGCGGATCGAGCCATAGCTGATCGCCACGCGGCTGGCCTCGATGGCGGCCTGGTCGGCGCGCACGGTGGCTTCGGAGCCATCGACCCTGGCCTGCGCGGTATCGACTGCGCTCCTGGAAATGAAGTTGCGCTCGAGCAGTTCCTTGCTGCGCGCCAGCGTGCGGCGGGCATCGGCCAGGTCGGCCTGGTCCTTCAGCAGCTGCGCCTGGGCCTTGGCCAGGTTGGCCTCGTCCATGCGCGTGTCGAGCGAGAACAGCAGGTCGCCCGGCTTGACCGTCTGGCCTTCCTTGATATGGACCGTGCGCACCGTGCTGGACACCTGCGGCCGCACCTCGACCGTGGACAGCGCGGTGACATTGCCGTTGGCCGTGACCTGCAGCGGCACGTCACCCTGCTGCACCAGCGCGGTAGTCACCACCGCCGCGGCGGGCGGCTTGGGCGCCGGCTTGGGCGCCAGCCACGTGCGCCAGGCAAACCAGCCCAGCCCGGCCAGCACCAGCACCGCCAAGACCAGCACCCACGGCGAAACCCGGCCGCGCCCGGTTCCGGCGGCCGCACTCCAGTTGCTGTCGACGAACCCCTTGGGCTGGTCGATCCTGTCAGTTTTCATCTTTTGTGGACCCTCTGCACCGCGTCTTGCGCCACTCCCCGTGATCCGCGCCGGCTTGTTGTGATCGAATGTCGCCGGCGCGTGTTGCGCAAAGACTCTACTAGTACCGCGCTTCGCCGGCCGGAGCCAGCGTCGCGTATTACAGTCCGTTACAGGGGTGTAAGGCGGTGTCGGGACGGCGGGCGCCGGCAAGCGCCCTCCGGACCACGGAGGAAACCGGAAATGAAGTTGGCGAGGCGCTTGTATCGTTAGACAAACATTATCAGAAAAGCTGCCGCCGGCTGTCACGACGCCACTGGTTGACGCTGTCGATCGACAGTTCGCGTGGCCCCGGCTGCACAATGATGGCGTCGCCGGCGCGCACCTGGCCGGTCACCAGCACGCTCAGGTAGACGCCCGAATACCCGCTCTGCACCATGTCGCGCACCGCGTGGCGGTAGCCGAGCGCGGCATTGAACTTGTAGCAGGGCCGGCGCGGCGCCTCCACCCGCAGCAGCGCCGTCCCGGCGCGCACCAGGTCGCCGATCCACAGGTCGGACTCCAGCAGGCCTTCCAGGCTCAGGTTCTCGCCCAGAGCGCCGAACGGCAGCGGCTGTGCCGATTCGGGTTGCCCGCAAGCGCGCCGGCGCGCATTCCACCAGGGGTAGTGCTCTGACGGATAGGCGTAGACCGCCTTGTCCCGGCCGCCGTGGACGGTCAGGTCGGCCTGCTCGTCGCCGGCCAGGCCCAGCGGCCGCACCTGCACCGAGAGCGGGTGCAGCAGGGTGCTGACGGGATGCTTGCGGATGCCGGACAGCACCACCGCCTCGGTGCCGGCGCCGGCCACGACCAGCGGGATCGCCTTGCCAAGGCTCACGGCCAGCACGCGTGCATTGCCTTGCCAGCGTCCGGAATCGCTCACGTGCGCCCCCGCTTGTGGTTGTGGAAAGAGATGTGGATAAGCTGCGGATATCCCTGAGGATAAGGGGGCGGATAACACTGTGGACAAGTGCTTCGTGCGGTGCCTCACAAGACGCCGCGTGCACGGCGAGGCAGGTCGCTCCCGGGGGACAGGACGCCCCCGGGCCTTGGTTTCAGCCGGCGTTGGGAGCCTGCTGCGGAGCCTGCGGGCGCTGCCACTGGCAGCCCAGCGAACGGGCGCGCTGCGACACCGCCAGCGCCGCCAGCATCAGCGCCGCGGCGCCCCAGTGCAGCGAATCGACCCCGGCCAGGGTATAGATGCCGGCGCCGGCCATCGCGCCCGCGGCCTGCCCGAGGTAGATCGACGAAGAGTTCAGCGAGATCGAGGCCGAGGCGCGCTCCGGCGCCAGCAAGACCAGCCGCGCCTGCTGCGCGCTGTTGGTGGCAAACCCGCCCAGCCCCCACAGCATGAACAGCAGCACCAGCGCCACGCCGCCCAGGCCCGCCAGCGGCCACAGCACCATGGCAGTCACCGAGGTCAGCAGGGCCACCTGCACGATCCGGCTCGGGGTGACGCGATCCATGCGCGACGCCGCCAGCGCATTGCCGAACACGCCGCAGGCGCCATAGGCCAGGAACATCAGGCTGAGCGCGCCGCCGCTGATGCCGTAGACATCGCGCATCAGCGGCGCGACATAGGTAAACATGGTGAACATGCCGGCCGACGACACCATGGTGGTCAGCACCACCAGCATGACCGGCTTGTGGCGCAGCACCGCGGCCCAGGCCTCGCGCCCCACCGGCTCCACGTACAGCCCGCGCGGCAGCGCCCGCCAGACCGCCGCCGACACCAGCAGCGCCAGAGCGCCCACCAGGCCCATGCTGACGCGCCAGCCCAGCGTGGTCGAGATCCAGGTGCCCAGCGGCACGCCCACCACGCTGGCGACGCTCCAGCCCAGGAAGACAAAGCTGATGGCACGGCCGCGCGTCTGCGCATTGACCAGCAGCGGCAGCGTCGCCGCGGTCTGCGGTGTGTAGATGGCGGCGCCGATCGCCGTCAGGAAGCGGATCACCATCAGCGCCGCGAAGCTGGGCGCAAAGGCGGCCGCCAGGTGCATCACCGCATAGACCAGCAGCGACCCCGCCAGCAGCAGGCGGCGGTCGATGCGCGAACCCAGCGTGGCAAACAGCGGCGCGCCCACGCAGGTGGCCAGCGCGAATACTGAAATCAGCTGCCCGGCACTGGCCGCGCCCAGCCCGAAATCCCCGGCAATATCGTTCAACATGCCGGTCACGATCATCGCGCCGGTGCCGATGACGAAATTGCCGACGCAGAGCGTCACGAGCCTGGGATCCATGCCGGCCTTGGGAAGAGGGGGTGCGCGCGGGCGCTTGTTGTTGTCGGGGCTGCCGCCATGGCCGTTGCGGCCGGCGGTTAGGGAAGTCCCGAGTGTAGCGGGATTGGCGGATTCGCGTTGACAGCGCAATCCGCCCTGGCCATAGCCCACGCCATGTGAACCAGGCTCCCCTCTGCCGCGCTCTCTCCCGCGAAGTGGGAGAGGGGTGGGAGAGCCTCTACGAAGTGACGCGAGGCGGAACGCCAGCGCCGAGCCGCCCCGGCAGCTACCGTAACGCCTCAGCGCGACAGCGCCGGTGTCAACGCCTTGGGATTGACGATGCAGCCGTGATTGCCGCCCAGCACGTCCAGGATGTTCTGGAACGCCGTGCGGAAGTACAGCTCATAGCTGTCGCGCTCGACATAGCCCAGGTGCGGCGTGCAGATGCAGTTCTCCATGCGCAGCAGCGCGTGCCCCTGCAGGATCGGCTCGGATTCGAACACGTCGACCGCCGCCATGCCCGGGCGGCCGCGGTTAAGCGCGGTGACCAGCGCGTTCTCTTCCAGCAGCTCGGCGCGGCTGGTGTTGACGAACAGCGCGGTGGGCTTCATCCGCGTCAGGTCGGTCAGCTTGACGATGCCGCGGGTGTCGTCGTTCAGCCGCAGGTGCAGCGACAAAACGTCGCTGTCGGCAAAAAACTGGTCCTTGGAGGCGGCCACGTCCAGCCCGTCGGCGCGCGCGGCCTCCAGCGAGGCCTCGCGGCCCAACACCATCACCCGCATGCCGAAGGCCTTGCCATAGCCGGCCAGCAGGCGGCCGATCTTGCCGTAGCCCCAGATGCCCAGGGTCTGGCCGCGCAGCATCTGGCCCAGCCCGAAGTTGGGCGGCATGGTGGTCGATTTCAGCCCCGATTGCTGCCACGCGCCGTGCTTGAGGCTGGCCACGTACTGCGGAATGCGCCGCTGCGCGGCCATGATCAGCGCCCAGGTCAGCTCGGCCGGCGCCACCGGCGAGCCGACGCCTTCCAGCACCGCCACGCCGCGGTCGGTGGCGGCATCCAGGTCGATATGGCTGCCCGGACCGGCGCCGACCTTGCCGGTCTGGCTGATCAGCTTCAGTTTCGGCAGTTTTTCCAGCAGTTGCCGGGTGATACGGGTGCGTTCGCGGATCAGCACCACGGCTTCCACGTCCGACAGGCGCGCTGCCAGCTGGCCCACGCCCTTGACGGTGTTGTTGAACACCTTGACGTCGTGTCCCTCCAGCAGGCTGAAGCACGGCAGCTTGCGCACGGCGTCCTGGTAATCGTCGAGTACGGCAATCTTCATCGGCAACTCTGGTTAGTCTTCCGGCGCTTGTGCCGGTTGGTGCGCGCGGCAACCGAGCCGCGCGCCGCCCAACAGTATTGTGGATAACCCAGCGTCGGCGCCAGCATGCCGGCCCGCCGCGAGGTGGAACATCTCTTGCGAAACAACGGCGTCAATTGTTGCGCAGCAAAAAACAGGGGGGTGCGCCAGTGGTATCCTTGCCCGCTCCGGTGCCGCCGCGGATTGTCGGTCGAGCCTTGCTCCCGACACGCGGTTGCCGCCGGACAAAGCCCGCCCGGCGCGCGCAGATACCCCTGCGCGGGCGAAGCGCAACTGTAGCGCAGCCGCAGGGACCGCCGCGACCTTTTGCACAACACGGGCCGCCGCGGAGTTGTAACGGGATGTGACGATCGGGACAGGGCCATCTCCCATGCCGCGATCCCGCGATTCCGTCCCCCGCGCGAGCAACGGACCAACCGCCCGCCGGCCAGGCTTTGCAAGGTTTCCTTCCCTTCCTTCCCTTTACAAACCTGGAGTTGCAGTATGAACCACCCCTCGATGCAAGGCACGGCGCCAGTGAATGCCCCGGCCTGGGTCAAGCACCCCAAGCTGGTTGCCTGGGTCGCCGGAATCGCCGCGCTGACCAAGCCCGACAATATCTACTGGTGCGACGGCTCGCAGGAAGAATATGACCGCCTGTGCGAGCAGATGGTCGCCGCCGGCACCATGAAGCGGCTGAACCCGGCCAAGCGCAAGAACTCGTTCCTGGCGCTGTCGGATCCCTCGGACGTGGCCCGCGTTGAAGACCGCACCTTTATCTGCTCGGAACGGCAGGAAGACGCCGGCCCCACCAACAACTGGACCGCCCCGGCCGAGATGCGCCAGACGCTGAATGGCCTGTTCGAAGGCTGCATGCGCGGCCGCACGCTGTACGTGGTGCCGTTCTCGATGGGCCCGCTGGGCTCGCCGATCGCCCATATCGGCGTGGAACTGTCCGATTCGCCGTATGTGGCGGTCAATATGCGCATCATGACGCGCATGGGCCGGGCCGTGTATGACGTGCTGGGCACCGACGGCGAGTTCGTGCCGTGCGTGCACACCGTCGGCAAGCCGCTCGCCGCCGGCGAGAAGGACGTGCCGTGGCCGTGCAACCCGACCAAGTACATCGTCCATTTCCCGGAAACGCGCGAGATCTGGTCGTTCGGCTCGGGCTACGGCGGCAACGCGCTGCTGGGCAAAAAGTGTTTTGCGCTGCGCATTGCGTCGACCATGGGCCGCGATGAAGGCTGGCTCGCCGAGCACATGCTGATCCTGGGCGTAACCTCGCCCGAGGGCAAGAAGTACCACGTGGCCGCGGCGTTCCCGTCGGCCTGCGGCAAGACCAACTTCGCCATGCTGATCCCGCCCAAGGGCTTCGAGGGATGGAAGGTCACCACCATCGGCGACGACATCGCCTGGATCAAGCCGGGCCAGGATGGCCGCCTGTACGCGATCAACCCGGAAGCCGGCTTCTTCGGCGTGGCCCCGGGCACCAGCGAGAAGACCAACTACAACGCGATGGCGACGCTGAAGGAGAACGTCATCTTCACCAACGTGGCGCTGACCGACGACGGCGACGTGTGGTGGGAAGGCATGACCAAAGAAGCGCCGGCTCACCTGATCGACTGGCAGGGCAAGGACTGGACCCCGGAAATCGCCAGGGAGACCGGCGCCAAGGCTGCCCACCCGAACTCGCGCTTCACCGCGCCGGCGTCGCAGTGCCCGTCGATCGACGAGAGCTGGGACAACCCGGCCGGCGTACCCATTGATGCGTTCATCTTCGGCGGCCGCCGCTCGACCACCGTGCCGCTGGTGACCGAGGCCCGCAACTGGACCGAAGGCGTGTACATGGCCGCCACCATGGGTTCGGAAACCACCGCCGCGGCCGCTGGCCAGCAAGGCGTGGTGCGCCGCGACCCGTTCGCCATGCTGCCGTTCTGCGGCTACAACATGAGCGACTACTTCGGCCACTGGCTGGCACTGGGCCAGAAGCTGGAAGTCGCGGGCGCGAAGCTGCCGAAGATCTACTGCGTCAACTGGTTCCGCAAGGACGCCGACGGCAACTTCGTGTGGCCGGGCTTCGGCGACAACATGCGCGTGCTGTCGTGGATGATCGATCGCGTGGAAGGCAAGGGGCAGGGCGCCGAACACATGTTTGGCACGACGCCGCGATATGAGGATCTGAACTGGAATGGGGTGGAGTTCTCCCCGGCGCAATTTGCGCAGGTGACCTCGATTGATCGCCATGCCTGGCGGGAGGAACTGGCGCTGCATGATGCGCTGTTCACGCAGCTGAATCATCGCCTGCCGCAGGCGCTGGCGGAAACGCGCGCGGCGCTGGGCAAGCGGCTGGAGGGCTAAGCCGCTGCCGGTTTGCTCCCCTCTCCCCGTGAGGTCCGTGAGGGGAGAGGGAGAACACCTTGCCAAGGCGAGTTCGGGCGGCCTGGGAGCACCCAGAACCGCACTCCTTTTCGGCGTCCTGGGGGCCTGTCAGCCCCCCTCTCTATCCCCCAGCGTCTCCACCGCATACTTCACCAACCCCGAGCGCCCTTCGATCCCCAGCTTGCGTTTCAGGTTGAGCCGGTGTGTTTCGACCGTCCGCACCGATACGCCCAGTTGCGCCGCAATCTCCTTGTTGGCCATCCCGCGCCCGATGCAGCCCAGGATGTCGCGCTCGCGCCGGGTCAGCGCATCCAGCGGTCCCGGGCTCTGCTCGGCCATGCCGCGCGCGATGCGGGCACTGTAGAACACCCGCCCCGCCAGCACCGACTGGATCGCCGCCATCAGCTCATCGGCCGGCGCATCCTTCAGCACATAGCCCCGCGCCCCCGCGCGCACGGCCTGCCGCACATACTCCAGGTTGTCGTGCATCGACACGATCAGTACCGCCAGCCCCGGATACCGGTCATGGAGCGCGGCCGCCAGCGCAATGCCGCCCATGCCGCGCATGCCGATATCGGTGATCACCAGGTCCGGCAGGTCGGCCTCGCCGGCACGGTCCAGCCACGCGAGCGCCGCCTCGCCGCCATCGGCCTCGCCGACCACGCGCAGCCCCGGCTGCAGCGCCAGGTGCATGCGCATGCCGTCGCGCACCAGCGCGTGATCGTCGATCAGCAATACGCGCGCCGGTGCGCCGGTGTGGCTCGATTCAGGGAAACGTGTCATGACTGCGAAGGTCCGGCGGAAACAGGATCATGCGAAACGGCTGCGGGCTTTGGCGCAGGCTTCGCCAGGGGCAGCGACGCCACCAGCTCGGTGCCGCCGGTGCCGGAAACAATATCGAACTGCCCGCACAACGCGGCGATGCGCTCGCCCAGGTTGCGCAGGCCGATGCCGCGCCGGGGATCGCGCTGCATGCTCGGCACGTCGAAACCGGCGCCGTCGTCGCGCACCGTGAGCCGGGTGGCGTCGGCGTCGAATGCCAGCGACACGCTGACGTGCCGGGCGTTTGCGTGGCGTTCCACGTTGGTCAGCGCCTCCTGGGCGATGCGGAACAGCGCGGTGGCCTGCTCGTCGGGCAACTCGCGCGGGGTACCTGACTGAATCACCGAGATCTGCAGCCGGCTGCCGCCCTGCATCTCGCGCGCCAGGTGCTGGAGCGCGGCAAAGAGACCGAGGTCGTCCAGCAATGCCGGCCGCAAGTTGCGCGCCACCCGCCGCACTTCATTGAAAACCGTGTCGAGCCGGTTCAGCGCCATGCCCAGCACCGGCGCCACCGCGGCGCCTTCGGTTGGGGCCAGCCGCAGCCGGTTGGTAGCGGTCTCCAGCACCAGCTTGACCGACACCAGCAACTGGCTGATGCCGTCGTGCAGTTCGCGCGACAGCCGTGCCCGCTCCTCCTCCTGCGACTGCACCACCCGCTGCGCAAGCTGGCGCAGCTTGGCATCGGCCTCGCGATGCTCGCTGACATTGAGCGCGAGGCCGCTGGCCGCTACCAGCAGGATGCTGATCGCGGCGATCACGCCGATCCAGGCCATGGTCTCCCGGATATCGGTCTCGGCACGGGCATCGAGCTGGCGCAGCGTGCTTTCCACGTCGTCCAGGTAGATGCCGGTGCCGAGCATCCAGCCCCATTCGGGTACCGACACCACGTAGCCGAGCTTGGGTACCAGTTGCTGCGATGACGGCTTTTTCCACAGGTACCGCACCGCGCCGCCTCCGCCCCTGGCCGCCGCGATCAGCTGCTGGATGGTGAGCGATCCCTGCGGGTCGCGCATGGTCCACAAGTCCTGGCCGACCAGCTCGGGCTGGCGCGGGTGCATCAGGTTGCGGCCCTGCAGGTCGTACAGGAAGAAATAGCCGTCCGGCCCGTAGTCGAGCCGGGCCAGCGCCTCCATTGCCGCCTGGCGCGTGGCCAGATCAGTGCGGCCCGACCGCACCATCGGCGCGATCGCGCTCTGCGCCAGTTCTACGTAGTGGCGCAGCTCCATTTCCTTGCTTTGCAGGTAAGCGGCTTCGACCAGCGCGCGCTCATGCTGCGCGAGCTGGGTCGCCTGGTAGCGCACGGCAAGCGCGATGCCCAGCATGGCCACCGCAAGGGGCGCCACCGCGAGCAACAGGATCTTCTGGCGGAGTTTCATACAGGACCGGGGGTAAACACCGATGCCGCGCAGGCGGCATGCCACCGTCGATTTGCGTAGTACTACGCAGAAGTGCTGCGTAGTTACGCGCTTGTGCGGGGTTTGGCGGGTGTCAATACTACACGCCGGATGCGCAGGCCGCCCCAACAAGGCGCGCGTATCCACGCAGCTGGTGCACCGGCCTATCCGGATGGTGCACCGCCTGCCTGCAAGACGAGATCCGGAAACGACACGAACCGGGCGAGCAGCAGCCAGATCCCAGGAGACACCTTCACCGCCGGATTGCCCAGCTGCCCGCCCAGGCGCGCCCGCCGCCGACCCAGCCCGTTGCCAGTTACCAGTCCTTCGCCGCCGCAGGCTTTCCAAATCCCGGTCTGAGGAGACCTTCACTATGAATCGCATCGGAGAACACCTGGTGTGGCTGGCCGTCGCCGTGCTCGGCGCGTTTGCCTTCGGCACCGTCGCGCTGGCGCGCGGCGAGGCCGTCAGCGCACTGTGGATCGTGGTCGCCGCGCTCTGCATCTACCTGATCGCCTACCGCTACTACAGCCGCTTTATCGCCGACAAGGTGATGCAGCTCGACCCGAAACGCATGACGCCGGCCTGGCGCCATAACGACGGCCTGGACTACGTGCCGACCAACAAAGCGGTTCTGTTCGGCCACCACTTCGCCGCGATCGCCGGGGCCGGCCCGCTGGTCGGCCCGGTGCTGGCCGCGCAGATGGGCTACATGCCCGGCATGCTGTGGCTGCTGGCCGGCGTGGTGTTCGCCGGCGCGGTGCAGGACTTCATGGTGCTGTTCATCTCCACGCGCCGCGACGGCCGCTCGCTGGGCGACCTGGTCAAGTCCGAAATGGGCACGGTGCCGGGCCTGATCGCGCTGTTCGGCTGCTTCATGATCATGATCATCATCCTGGCGGTGCTGGCGCTGATCGTGGTGAAGGCGCTGGCCGATTCGCCGTGGGGCACCTTCACCGTGGCGGTGACCATCCCCATCGCCATCTTCATGGGCATCTACACCCGCTACATCCGTCCGGGCCGCATCGGCGAAGTATCCGTGATCGGCTTCGTGCTGCTGATGATGGCGATCATCGGCGGCCAGTACGTGCATGAAAGCGCGACGCTGGCCCCGCTGTTCACCTACGACGGCAAGGCGCTGACCTGGATGCTGATCATTTACGGCTTCATCGCCGCCGTGCTGCCGGTGTGGCTGCTGCTGGCCCCGCGCGACTACCTGTCGACCTTCCTGAAGATCGGCACCATCATCGCGCTGGCGGTGGGCATCGTGATCGTGGCGCCGGAGCTGAAGATGCCGGCCTTCACGCAGTTCGCCGAGGGCGGCGGCCCGGTGTGGTCGGGCAACCTGTTCCCGTTCCTGTTCATCACCATCGCCTGCGGCGCGGTGTCGGGCTTCCATGCGCTGATCTCGTCGGGCACCACGCCCAAGCTGCTGGAGAACGAGACCCACGCGCGCTTCATCGGCTACGGCGCGATGCTGGCCGAGTCCTTCGTCGCCATCATGGCGCTGGTGGCCGCCGCGGTGATCGAGCCGGGCGTGTACTTCGCCATGAACAGCCCCGCGGCCGTGATCGGCACCACGCCGGAAGCGGTGGCGCAGGCGGTCTCGACCTGGGGCTTCGTGATCACGCCTGACGTGCTGGTGCAGACCGCCAAGGACGTCGGCGAGAACACCATCATCTCGCGCGCCGGCGGCGCGCCGACGCTGGCCGTGGGCATCGCGCACATCCTGCACCAGGTGGTGGGCGGCCAGGCCATGATGGCGTTCTGGTACCACTTCGCGATCCTGTTCGAGGCACTGTTCATCCTGACCGCCGTCGACGCGGGCACCCGTGCCGGCCGCTTCATGCTGCAGGACCTGCTGGGCAGCTTTATCCCGTCGATGCGCAAGACCGACTCGCTGCCCGCCAACCTGATCGCCACCGGGCTGTGCGTGGCGGCCTGGGGCTACTTCCTGTACCAGGGCGTGGTCGATCCGCTGGGCGGCATCAACACCCTGTGGCCGCTGTTCGGCATCTCCAACCAGATGCTGGCCGCGGTGGCGCTGGTGCTGGGTACCTGCGTGCTGGTCAAGATGAAGCGCGGCCAGTACGCCTGGGTCACGCTGGTGCCGACCGTCTGGCTGCTGATCTGCACGCTGACTGCCGGCTGGCAGAAGCTGTTCCACGCCGACCCGAAGGTCAGTTTCCTGACCCACGCCGCCAAGTTCAGCGCCGCCATTGCCGAAGGCAAGGTGCTGGCCCCGGCCAAGTCGATGGAGCAGATGCACCGCATCGTCTTCAACGACTACCTGGACGCCGGCCTGTGCGCGCTGTTCATGGTGGTGGTGCTGTCGATCGTGTTCTATGGCTTCAAGACCGCGCTGCAGGCCCGCGCGGTGAACCGCCCGACCGACAAGGAAACGCCGTTCGAGCCGCTGCCAGGCGCGGCTTCGGCCCAGTCCTGACCCTGACCTCGACAAGGAGCCCGCCATGCTGGAACAACTGGGTACGATGGGGCGTTATCTCGGGCAGTCGCTGCGGCTGATGGTCGGCTTGCCCGACTACCAGACCTATGTGGCGCACATGGAGAGCACGCATCCGGACCGCGCGCCGATGAGCTACGAAGAGTTCTTCCGCGAGCGCCAGGAAGCGCGCTACGGCGGCGGGCAAGGCAAGTGCTGCTGAGCACACGGTAAAATACGCATCCGGGCCCTGGCCCGGGTGCAGACAAAGCAGACAGGCGATCACATGATCGCCTGTCTTTTTGTTAGGTGTTGTATTTTCACCGCGCTTTTATTGCCCAGTTACGCCGTTTCTGCAGGGGGTTACAGGGCTTTACAGGTAGTTACAGCAAGCGTGGGGCTCCTTCTCTACACTTGCGACACATCATGGCAATTCAAAGGACAAGACATATGACTCGCCATCCCGTTCGCAATCTGACCATTGCCCTCGCCCTGGCGGCCAGCGCGCTGCCGGCCTTCGCGGGCGACATGAACAACGCCCTGGGCGGCGCGCTCGGCGGCGTCGCCGGTGCCGCAGTGGGCGGCGCGCTCGGCGGCAGCACCGGCGCAGTGATCGGTGGTGCGGTGGGTGGCGGCGCAGGCGGCGCCGTGACGTCCAACCGCCGCGAGCGCACCGGCGCCATCATCGGCGGCGCGCTGGGCGGTGGCGCAGGTACCGCGGCGGGCAACGCCATGGGCGGCCGTACCGGCGGCCTGATTGGCGCCGGCCTGGGCGGCGGTGCCGGTGCGGCGCTGGGCGGCAATATCTCGCGCAGCAATTCGTATGCAGACGACCGTCGTTATTACAACAACGGCCACTACAAGCACAAGAAGCACAAGCATCGCCATCACCACGATCACGACTGATCTGCCGGGGTGAAGCAAAAACGGGCCGCAAGGGCCCGTTTCTTATTTGTGCCGTCTGGCATAATCGATTTCAGTGCGGCGCCCGACCTGCCGCGCACCGAAACAAAGAAGCCCGCAGCCGGACATGCCGGTTGCGGGCTTCTTCTCCAATAAAGCGGGAGAGGGCGTTTGACTCTCTCCCAAAGCCGGTTGGAGACCAGGCAGAAACAGAAGGGGCCGCTCTGGGGAGGAGCGGCCCCGGATCGCGCTTGCAGGAGCCTTGTTGCGGTAGCGGACCCCGGAGGGACGGGCCGCTTACAGCGGCGCGCGATCGGTACCGGTTTCGTACTTTGCGCCGTCGGCAAAGGCGTCGAACTTGCCGGCGCGGGCGCCATCGGTGTAGGTGTCGAACTTGCCAGCCTTGGCACCGTCAGCGAACACGTCGTACTTGCCGGCCTTGGCGCCGTCCGTGTAGATGTCGTACTTGGCCGCCTTGGCACCGTCGGTGAACACATCGAACTTGCCTGCCTTGGCAAAGGCCGGCGAAGCGGACAGGGCAGCGGCGATGGTGGCGACAGCGATCAGGGCGGAGCGGTTTTTCATGATTCAGGCCTTCTTTATAGCTTGGATGCCTCCGCCAGCACTTTGGCTAAAACAGGATTGTTGCATTGCGGCATCCGATGGGTAGATATTAGGCATTTCCCTCATATCAATAAATATCAGGATCCACAATGATTAGTTCTGATTCCAACAATAAAGCAGCCTGAACGCGTAAGGATTCAGCGCAGAAACGGGAGACTATGTCATGGATCGCCTGCAATCGATGCGTGTGTTTTCCAAGGTGGTGGAACTGGGAAGCTTCGCGCGTGCAGCGCAACAGCTGGAAATGTCCAACGCCGTGGTCACCCGCTACGTCGCCGACCTGGAAAGCCACCTGGGCACCCGGCTGCTGAACCGGACCACTCGCAGCCTGTCGCTGACCGACGCCGGCGAAACCTACCTGCAGCGCTGCCAGCAGATCCTCGAGGATGTGGAAGAGGCCGAAAGCGTGGTCGCCGCGCGCAGCCAGTCGCTGTCGGGCACGCTGCGGCTGGTGACGCCGGTGATGTTCGGCCTGCACCTGCTGCCCGAACTGCTATCGCGCTTCCAGCAGCTCTATCCGGATGTGGTGTTCGACGTGCTGCTGTCCGATCGCAATGTCGACATCGTCGAGGAAGGCCGCGACGTGGCCGTAATGCTGTCAGACCTGGGGCTGGGCTCGCATCTGGTGGCACGCCCGCTGCTGTCGGCCGAAGTGATCCTGTGTGCATCGCCCGGCTACGTGGCCGCGCACGCGCCGCTGCGCCATGCGCACGAGCTGAGCCACCATCGCTGCATCGCGATGCGGCTGCCCAACGCCGAACACGAATGGACGCTGCTCGGGCCCGAGGGCGAGGTGACCGTGCCGATCCGCCCTGGCCTGCTGTGCAGCAATGCCGAGTTGGCGCACCAGGCTGCGCTGGCCAATATGGGCGTGGCCATGCTGTCTTCCTACCTGGCCCGGCCGAATATCGAATCCGGCAAGCTGGTCCATGTGTTGCCGCAGTATCAGTTGCCACGGCGCGACGTCAGCGTGGTCTACCCGAGCCGGAAGTTCCTGCCGACCAAGGTCCGTGCGTTTATCGATTTCCTGCTGGAGGAAGGGCAGGTGAAGGGCAAGGCGGAGGACGCCGAGCCGCGGCACCCGGCGCATAGCGTCAGCACGTAAGTCCAGGAAGTCCTGGAAGTCCTGGGAAGGGCCGGCGGCTGATTCCGGATTGCAAAAGGGGCCCTTGCGGGCCCCTTTGCCGTTACGGTGTCACTCGCCCGCTTCGACAGCGGTCTTGCGCGCCGCGCTCTTGGCGGGCACCTTCTTGGCCGCGGTCTTGGTGGCGGCGGTCTTCTTCGCTGCCGTCTTCGCCGCCGTCTTTGTGGCCGTCTTCGTGGCCGCGGTCTTGGCCGACGCCTTGCCCTCCGGTGCCTCCGCCGGCTCGGCATCGGCCACCTTGGCCGCGCCACGCGATCCCGTCTTTGCCGCAGTCTTGGCGCCCGGCTTGGGCTCGCGCGCCTCGAACTCGAAGCCGATCTTGCCGTCCGGCTGCTTGACCAGGAAGGCCTTGAAGTTGCGGCCGGTGCGCGACGACTTGAAGCCGGTCAGCAGGTCGGTCTTGCCGTCATTGAGCAGCTTGCCGATCTGCTCGCGGCTGATCTCCTGCTGCAGGATGATCTTGCCGGTGGTGAAGTCGCAGCTCTTGGGGCTGGCCACGCTGTTCTCGCAGACGTACTTCATGCCGTGCTCGAACACCGCGCCGCCGCACTTGGGGCAGGTGCCGACCGGCTCCTGGCCGCTGAAGTCGACCGGCTCGCCGTCGCCCTCGTCGTCATTCTGGCCGAAGTCGAACTCCATCTTGAAATTGCCTTCGTCGTCCTTGCCCAGCTTGAGGATGGCGGCGAACGGGCGGCCCATCTTGCTGCGGAAGCCCTGCAGCGGACCGATTTCCTTCTTCAGCAGCAGTTCCTCGACCTCTTCGATCTCGAACTGGCGCCCGCCGGGGATCTTGCTGATCGAGAACTCGCACGCGGTGCAGGCGAAGCGGCGATAGTTCTCCTTGACCTGCCCGCCGCACTGCGGGCAGGGCGTGTCCAGCGTGGCGTAGTCGCCCGGGATGGTGTCGCTGTCGTATTCCTTGGCGCGCTTGACGATCTGCTGCGTCATCTGCGCGATTTCGAGCATGAACTCGTCGCGCTTCAGGCGCCCGCGCTCGATCTGCGAGAGCTTGTGCTCCCACTCGCCGGTCAGTTCGGCCTGCGTCAGTTCCTGCACGCCCAGCCCGCGCAGCAGCGTCATCAGCTGGAACGCCTTGGCGGTGGGGATCAGCTCGCGGCCTTCGCGCACCAGGTACTTCTCGGTCAGCAGGCCTTCGATGATCGCCGCGCGCGTGGCCGGGGTGCCCAGGCCCTTGCCGGCCATGGCCTCGCGCAGCGCGTCGTCGTCCACCAGCTTGCCGGCGCCTTCCATGGCCGACAGCAGCGTGGCTTCGTTGTAGCGCGCGGGCGGCTTGGTGGTCAGGCCGACGCTCTCGACCTTGTCGGTCTTGACTTTCTCGTCCTTTGCCACCGGCACCAGGTTGGCGGCATCCTTGTCGCCTTGCGCCTCGCGGCCATAGATCACCAGCCAGCCGGGGTTGACCAGCACCTTGCCTTCGGTCTTGAAGTGGTGTCCGGCAACTTCGGTGATGCGGGTCGTGACCTGGAATTCGGCGGCCGGGAAGAACACCGCCAGGAAGCGGCGCACCACCAGGTCATACAGCTTCTGTTCCGGCTCCGACAGATTCTTTGGCGCCTGCAGCGTCGGGATGATGGCGAAGTGGTCGCTGATCTTGCTGTTGTCGAAGATCTTCTTGTTCGGGCGTACCCAGCCCTGCGACAGGATCTTCTTCGCGTGCGGCAGGTAGTTGGGCGAGCTGTCGGCCAGCATGTCCATGGTCTGCTTGACCGTGTCCATGTAGTCCTCGGGCAGCGCGCGGGCGTCGGTACGCGGGTAGGTCAGGACCTTGTGCTTCTCATACAGCGCCTGCGCCAGGCCCAGCGTGTTCTTGGCCGAGAAGCCGAAACGCGAGTTGGCCTCGCGCTGCAGCGTGGTCAGGTCGAACAGTGCCGGCGACTGCTGCGTCGACGGCTTGGATTCCTCGGTGACGGTGCCTGGCTTGTCGCGGCAGGCGGCAACGATGCTCTTGGCCTCGGCCTCGCTCCACAGGCGCGACTCGCGCGCCTCGGGATCGAACTCGCTCTTCTTGAACTTGGGGTCGAACCAGCGGCCTTCGTACAGGCCCGCGGCGGCGATGAACTCGGCGCGCACTTCCCAGTAGTCGCGCGGGACGAAGTGCTTGATCTTCTCTTCGCGCTCGACCACGATCGACAGCGTCGGCGTCTGCACGCGGCCCACGGTGGTCAGGAAGAAGCCGCCGCCCTTGCTGTTGAAGGCGGTCATCGCGCGCGTGCCGTTGATGCCGACCAGCCAGTCGGCCTCGGAACGGCAGCGTGCGGCGTCGGCCAGCGGCAGCATGTCCTCGTCCTCGCGCAGGCTGGCGAAGCCGTCGCGGATGGCCTGCGGCGTCATCGACTGCAGCCACAGGCGGCGGATCGGCTGTTTGGCCTTGGCCTGCTGCGCGATCAGGCGGAAGATCAGTTCACCCTCGCGCCCCGCGTCGCAGGCGTTGATCAGGCCGGTCACGTCCTTGCGCTTGATCAGGCGGTTCAGCACCTTCAGGCGCGACTCGGTCTTGGCGATCGGGCGCAGGTCAAAATGCGGCGGGATCACCGGCAGGTTGGCAAAACTCCATTTGCCGCGCTTGACCTCGTATTCGTCCGGGGCGGCGATCTCGACCAGGTGGCCAACTGCCGAAGACAGCACGTAGTCGTCGCTCTCGAAATACTCGTCGTGCTTGGTAAACCCCCCGAGGGCACGGGCGATATCCGCCGCGACCGACGGTTTTTCCGCGATGATGAGGGCTTTTGACATGGGAAAGGGTCCTTGCGAGCCGCTTCCGGCAACCCGCTAATTGCACTGCAAACGTAGTAATCAGAACGCCGGGAGGCTTTGAGGCGCCAATAATAAGCGCGGTTTCAACGACGGTGCAAGCAAGCGCCATCGTTGTCGCCGGCACCGCCTAGGCGGCGCCAGCCTCCCCGGCAAGTAGCCAGTCCAGCACCTGTGGCACATCTTCGGCGCTTGCCGGCATCGCGCCACCGCGCGTCAGCATGCGGTCCAGCACCTCGACATGCGGCAGCAGCGTGCCATAGAACTGCGGCGCGCCGCCCGACGCCGGCTGTACCAGCAGCGTCGGGAAGTTCTCGATGTCGATATCGCCGAGCGCATCGGCATGGGTCTCGATATCGATCCAGACGAAACAGTCCTGCGGATGGCGCCCGGCAAGTGTCTCCAGGGCCTTCAGGTAATCCCGGCAGGTACCGCACCACTGCGCGCACAGACAAGCCACCAGGCGGCCCTGTGGCCGCGCCGCCAGGCATTCGGCAATCGCGGCGGCGTCACGCTCGGGAAAGTAAACGGTCATGGCATCGGAGTCATGTGGCGTCCGCGACATGCGGACGCCGGCGATTGTATCGGTATCGGGGGCCATGCCCCCTTGCTGTGGCAAAACGCCTGGTTCAGCCGAGGCGCCGGAACAGGTTTCCCGGTAGACGTTCGGCCATGCCGGCCAGTTCCAGCTCCAGCAGGCGCGCCGCGACCGTCTCCGGGGGCTGGCCGCTGCGCTCGCACAGCGCGTCCAGCGTAACCGGATCGTAGCCGAGTGCCGGCAACAGGGTATCAGCCGGTTCTGAAAGCCGGGCCTTGCCGGTGACATCGTGGTCCGGAGCCGCAACGACCGGGACCGGGGGTGGGGCGGGGGCGCCAAGTTCGTCGAGCACGTCCGCTACCGATTCCACCAGCTTCGCCCCCTGGCCGATCAGCAGGTGGCAGCCGCGCGACAGCGGCGCGTGGATCGAACCGGGAATCGCGAACACCTCGCGCCCGAGGTCCGCCGCCAGCCGCGCCGTGATCAGCGAACCCGAGCGCGCTGCCGCCTCGACCACCAGCACGCCGCGCGCAAGCGCTGCGATGATGCGGTTGCGCCGCGGGAAGTTGGCCGCCAGCCCGCGCATGCCGAGCGGGAACTCGGTGACGATGGCGCCGCGCTGCGCCACCTCGCGGGCCAATGAAAGGTTCTCCGCGGGATAGACGCGGTCGGCCCCGGTGCCGATCACCGCCACCGTGCCGCCGCAGCCGCGCAGGCCGCCCGCATGGGCGGCCGCGTCGATGCCCTGCGCCAGGCCCGAAACCACCGTCAGCCCCGACTCGGACAAGCCCTGCCCGAACGTCAGCGCGTCGCGCGTGCCCTGCGCGGTGGCCGAGCGCGCGCCGACGATGGCCACCGCGGGGCGGGCCAGCATCGCGGGATCGCCCTGGATATATAGCAGCGGCGGCGGATCGGCCAGGTCGAACAGGCGTCGGGGATAGGCGTCGTCGGCGAGCGTAACGAGGTGGTTGCCGGGCGTGTCGAGCCAGCGCAGCGTCCGGCCGGCCAGCGCCGACACCGCGGCGCCGGGGGCAGCCAGCACGGCGCGCGCCAGCCTGGCCGGTACCACCGCCGACAGCGCCGCCACGCTTTGCGCCAGCACCTGCTGCGGCAGCCCGAATGCCGCCATCAGGCGCCGCATCGCCACAGGGCCGACGCCGGGTGCGTTGGCCAGCCGCAGCCACGCGAGCACGTCAGGCGGCTCGCGCGTGCTGTCCTGCCGGATCTCGCCGGCCAGGGGCAATGCCTTCACGCCATCCCCCAAGGCCGGTTCAGCGCGGCGAGGTGGCGCGGTCGCCGACCGCGATCACGTTGGAGGCGTCGGTCACCAGCGCGTACGCCACGCCGGGGAACACGCGGAAGACAAAGGCGAGCCCGTAACGCTCGTCGGGCAGGCGGATGCTGCGGTTCTGGTCGGTCCGGTCGTGTACGGTCTCGCCGGTGCGCGACAGCGCCAGCACTTGCCCGGGCTCGAGCCCGGCCTTGCTGCCGACGTTGAGCACCACCACCTGCTTGGCGCCGCCGAATTCGACGCCGCCATAGACCTTGGCAACGCGGCCGTCGACCTCGACATCGGGCGCGTGCGGCACGTAGCGCACCGCTTCGCGCGCCGGCTGCGGCATCAGCATCGTGCCCACGCCCATCTCTTGCTGGGCCTGCGTGACCTGCAGCGTGGACACCGCGTCGGGGCCCTGCGCGCCGCGCGCCAGCCGGACGTTGCCCTCGTACTCGGCCTCATAGCCAAGCACGGCGTTGGTGACCGGATCGCGCACCGGCGTGACCGGCCGGTAGGCCTGCCAGTCGCTGCCGGCCGGCGCATCGGGCGCAATGCCGCGCGCGTAGGCGCTGTCGTCGCGGCCCAGGTACACGCGCGATTCGGGCACCGCGACGATCCGTGCTGAGGTTGCAAGCGTGCCTTCGTCGACCACCAGCGGCCGGATCAGGAACGGCTCGATATCGCTGGCGGAAATGCTGAGGATGGCGGCACCGTCCGCATCGCCGCCGCGCACGCGAGGTGACAGTTGCACAGTCCCGTTGCCCGCGGGGGTGGTCGACAGCCAGGCGCGGCCGTCGCGCTGGATCAGGTACAGGATCTGGCCGGGGTAAATAAGGTGCGGGTTGCGGATCTGCTGCTGGTTCATCCCCCACAACTCGGGCCAGCGCCACGGCTGGCGCAGGTATCGGCCCGAAATGCCCCACAGCGTATCGCCGTTGCGCACGGTGTACTGCGAGGGCGCATTGGGGGCGAGATCGGCGATCGGGATGCCCTGGCGGGCAGTGCGCTGGGCCTCGGCCTGCTGCGCCGCCGTGACCGTCAGGTCGGCGGCCCTGGCGGGCAGTGTTGCCGCGGCAGTGATGCCGGCGGCACTCAGCAATGTGAGGGTGAACGCGTGCAGCCTGCGGCCCGACGCCGCCTGGTGTTCTTTGGTAAGATCGCGCATTTTCCTGAACCGGCCGGTG
The DNA here is from genome assembly GCF_004353535.1 of Cupriavidus sp. L7L. Lineage (NCBI taxonomy): Bacteria > Pseudomonadati > Pseudomonadota > Betaproteobacteria > Burkholderiales > Burkholderiaceae > Cupriavidus > Cupriavidus sp. L7L. The sequence continues at coordinate 45,949 of NZ_SMNY01000025.1, read as the reverse complement.
GTTCGGCCGGATTGACCCTGGAGAGCGTGCCTGCTTCGGCGCGCCTTGATTTTTTGTACTGGCGCCCCGATTCTGCATGTAAAGTCCCGACGCCGCAACGCGGCCGGGCCGCTCGCTCAAGCGGGCGTTGCGCCCTAGCATCATGGCAAAACTCGACATCCTGACCTACCCCGATCCCCGTCTGCACACCGTCGCGAAACCTGTCGCGGCCGTGGACGACCGTATTCGCCAGCTGGTGAAGGACATGGCCGAGACCATGTACGAAGCGCCGGGCATCGGCCTGGCCGCGACGCAGGTGAACGTCCACGAGCAGGTGGTGGTGATCGACGTTTCCGAAACGCGCGACCAGCTCCAGGTCTTTATCAATCCGGAAGTCGTCTGGGCCAGCGACAAGCGCAAGGTGTGGGAAGAGGGCTGCCTGTCGGTGCCCGAGATCTATGACCGCGTCGAGCGCCCCGACCGCGTGCGCGTGCGCGCGCTCAACGAGAAGGGCGAGACCTTCGAGCTGGACGCCGACGACCTGCTGGCCGTATGTATCCAGCATGAGATCGACCACCTGCGCGGCAAGGTCTTCGTCGAGTACCTGTCGCCGCTGAAGCTGAACCGCATCAAGAGCAAGCTGCAGAAGCGCGAACGCACGCGCATGTAAGTCGCGCGCGGCATCCGCGAGAAGCGCGCGAAGATGTAACAGCACGGCGGAATCCGCCGCCTGCGCTCGACACGCGCGCGGGGTCTGCTATCTTTATGACTTCCGAAGAACAAACGTACCGGCCGCGATAGCGGCCGGTTGCGCTTTCAGCCCGCGCTTTCAGCCAGTATTCACCTCGGAACCTGCCATGTCCCAAGCCAAGCCCCTGCGTGTCGCCTTTGCCGGCACGCCCGAGTTCGCGCGCGTCGCGCTTGAAGCCATCCACGCCGCCGGCTTTCCCGTGGTGGCCGTGCTGACGCAGCCGGACCGGCCCGCGGGCCGCGGCATGCAGCTGCAGGCAAGCCCGGTCAAGCAGTACGCGGTGGCCAACGGGCTCGGCCCGGTGCTGCAGCCCCGTTCGCTGCGCCGGCAAGGCAAGTATCCGGAAGAGGCCGCGGCGGCCGTGGACACGCTGGCGGAACTCGCCCCCGACGTGATGGTGGTCGCCGCCTACGGCCTGATCCTGCCGGCCGAGGTGCTGGAGTTGCCGCGCCTGGGCTGCCTCAACATCCATGGCTCGCTGCTGCCGCGCTGGCGCGGCGCGGCGCCGATCCACCGCGCCATCGAGGCCGGCGATGCCGAGACCGGCATCACGCTGATGCAGATGGACGAGGGCCTGGACACCGGCGACATGCTCACGCGCGAGGCCGTGCCGATCGGCGCCGACGACACCACCGGCACGCTGCACGACAAGCTGGCCGCGCTGGGCGCGCGCATGACCGTCGCCGCGCTGCAGGAACTGGCCGCTGGCCGCGCGCTGGCTGCGACGAAGCAGCCCGAAGCCGGCGTCACCTACGCCGAGAAGATCGCCAAGGACGAGGCGCCGCTGGACCTGCGCCGCCCGGCCACGGCGCTGGCCAGCCAGGTACGCGCCTTCAACCCGTTCCCCGGCGCCACCGTGCAGGTCGGCGATACCGTCATCAAGTGCTGGCAGGCAATGCCGCTGGCCGCGGCCAGCAGCCTGCCGCACCCGCCCGGGACGGTGCTGGCGGCCGATGCCGGCGGCATCATCATCGCCTGCGGCGACGGCAGCGCCCTGCAGGTGACCGAGCTGCAGAAGCCGGGCGGGCGCCGCCAGCCGGCGCAGCAGTTCCTGCAGGCCATGCCGGTGCCGCCGGGCACGCGCTGCGTGGTCCCCGGCAATGGCGCGGCGCAGGCATAATCAGTCAAGCCGGCGCGGCAAGCACTTCGTGTGCGTCATGCGCCATGGTGCGGCGGCTGGTCCCCGCAAGCAGTTGAATTTTCTGGTGTTGGCCCCTATCTAACGGTCATCGCACCGGCATGTTTTGCAACGTCTTGCAGCAGCCGGCGCGGTCCACTACATGGAGATCACCGCAATGTTCAACTGGGTCAAGACCTTCATGCTGATGGCGGCCATCACGGCGCTGTTCATCGTCATCGGCGGCATGATCGGCGGACGCAGCGGCATGATGATGGCGCTGCTGCTCGCGCTCGGCATGAACTTCTTCTCCTACTGGTTCTCGGACAAGATGGTCCTGCGCATGTACAACGCGCAGGAAGTCGACGCCAGTACCGCGCCGCAGTTCTACGGCATGGTGCAGGAGCTGGCGCAGCGCGCCAACCTGCCGATGCCGCGCGTCTACCTGATCAATGAAGACGCGCCGAACGCCTTCGCCACCGGCCGCAACCCGGAACACGCCGCGGTGGCCGCGACCACCGGCATCCTGCGCGTACTGTCCGAGCGCGAGCTGCGCGGCGTGATGGCGCATGAGCTGGCGCACGTGCGCCATCGCGACATCCTGACCTCGACCATTGCCGCGACCATGGCCGGTGCCATTTCCGCGCTGGCCAACATGGCGATGTTCTTCGGCGGCCGCGACGAGAACGGCAACCGCACCAATCCCATCGCCAGCATTGCGGTGGCAATCCTGGCGCCGCTGGCGGCCTCGCTGATCCAGATGGCGATCTCGCGCGCGCGCGAATTTGAAGCCGACCGCGGCGGCGCCGAGATCTGCGGCGACCCGCAGGCGCTGGCCAGCGCGCTCGACAAAATCCACCGCTATGCGCAGGGCATCCCGTTCCAGGCGGCCGAGGAGCACCCGGCCACGGCGCAGATGATGATCATGAACCCGCTCTCGGGCGGCGCCATCGCCAACCTGTTCTCGACCCACCCGGCGACCGAGGAACGCATCTCGCGCCTGATGCAGATGGCGCAGACCGGGACCTATCCCGCCTGATCGGGCGGGAGTTCGCGGGGTCCCCGGGGAGCCCGCCGGGGAGCCAATGTGGCTCAATTCCGGAGCGCGGCTCCCACACAAGGTAAACTGCCCGCTGGTTTAAACATGGACCAGCGGGCATTTTTCTTGCCCTCGCCCGGCTGCCCACCGATTCACGACTTACCTGCCGCCTCACCCGCTGCCTGACCGATATGCGCCTGCCTCCCGATTCGCTTGCCTTCCAGATGCTTGGCGCCGCCGCCGCGGTACGCGCCGTCAGCGAAGGCACCGCCTTGCCGCAGGCGATCGAAGACGCCGCCGCGCAGCTGCGCCTGGACCGCGTGCGCGATGCCGCCACGCGCGGCGCGCTGCAGGACATCGCTTACCGCACCATGCGCCAGTTCGGCACCGCGCGTGCGCTGGTGACGAAGCTGGTCACGCGCCCGCCCGGCGCGCAGGTGGACTCGCTGCTGGCGGTGGCGCTTGCGCTGCTGCTCGAGCAGGCACCGGGCCAGCGGCAGGACAAAGACAGCCAGGACGCGGCACAGGGCGCGACGCCGGGCACCCCGGGCCGCGCCGGCTACAGCACCTTCACGGTGGTCGATCAGGCGGTCAGCGCGGCCGCGTCGGAACCCAAGACTGCGCACGCCCGCGGCCTGGTCAACGCGGTACTGCGCCGTTTCCTGCGCGAGCGCAAGGCGCTGCTGGCCGAGGTCAACCGCGACGAACAGGCGCGCTGGAACCTGCCGCCGTGGTGGCTGCGCATGCTGCGCGAGGCGTACCCGGAGCAGTGGACCGATCTCGCCGCGAGCGTCAACGTGCGCCCGCCGATGACGCTGCGCGTCAACACCGCGCGGGTCAGCGTGAAGCAATACCAGACCGACCTGGCCAATGCCGGTCTCGCCGGCACCGTGGTCGGCCCGCAGGCCGTGCGCCTGGTGCGCGCGGTGCCGGTGACGCAATTGCCGGGCTTCGCCGAAGGCACGGTGTCGGTGCAGGACGCCGGCGCGCAACTGGCCGCGCCGCTGCTCGAGGTGGCCGACGGCATGCGCGTGCTCGATGCCTGCGCCGCGCCCGGCGGCAAGACCGGCCACCTGCTGGAGCTTGCCGACATCGACGTGACCGCGGTGGAAAGCGACCCGCAGCGCGCCACGCGCATCAACGAGAACCTCGCGCGCCTCGGCACGCAGGCCCGCATCGTGGTGGGCGATGCCAGCCGGCCCGCCGACTGGTGGGACGGCCAGCCCTTCGACCGCATCCTGGCCGACGTGCCGTGCTCGGCCTCCGGCATCGTGCGGCGCCATCCCGATATCCGCTGGCTGCGCCGTGAGACCGATATCGCCAAGCTGATCACCGAGCAGCGCCGCATCGTGTCGCAGCTGTGGCCGCTGCTCAAGCCGGGCGGCATCCTGGTCTACGTCACGTGTTCTATTTTCCCAACGGAAGGCGAGGAGCAGGCGCGCTGGTTTGGTGCACAACTGGCAGATGCGATACGATTGCAGGCGCCGGGGCAGCTGCTGCCCGGCACCCGTACGACAACCCACTCGGCCGGCGAACAAGGTGAAAAGGACCCTGGCCACGCCAGCCTGCCATCGGATCACGATGGCTTTTTCTACGCCCGCTTCCAGAAACGCGCCTGATCTGATCCGATGCCGAGCACGCCGCGCCCATCAGACTGCCGCGTTACCGTGGATTTCGCCGCGGGAATGACGCAACTGCGGACGCAACTGCGGGCGTGCATGCGTGTGCTGATGCTCGCGCTGGCTCTGCTGCTGTGGCTGCCGCCTGCCGCCCAGGCGCAGGTGATCGAGGCTACCGAGGCCCGCATCGAATACCAGGACGGTGGCTTCGAACTGGCTGCGAGCTTCGAGTTCGACCTGCCGCCCGCGCTGGAAGACGCGCTGCACAAGGGCATATCGCTATATTTCGTGGTCGATTTCGAGCTGACGCGGCCGCGCTGGTACTGGTTCGACGACAAGCCGGTCAACACCAGCCGCAGCGTGCGCTTGTCCTACCAGCCGCTGACGCGGCAATACCGCATTTCCACCGGCGGCCTGCAGCTGCCGTTCTCGCGGCTGAAGAGCGCGCTGCAGTTTGTCCAGCGGGTACGCGGCTGGCGCGTGTTCGAGCGCAACGCGGTCAAGCCCGGCGAGAGCTATCACGCGCAGGTGCGCATGCGGCTGGACCTGTCGCAACTGCCCAAGCCGTTCCAGATCAATGCGGTCAATACGCGCGACTGGAACCTGGCTTCGGACTGGCGGCGCTTTATCTACACCGTGCCGACGGACCTGAACGCGATCCCGACGCCGGTGCCGGTGCCCGCGGTTCCGGCGCCGCCGCCGCTGCCCGCTTCACCTGCCGCACCCATGCCCATGCCCATGCCCATGCCGGCGCCCGCGTCTGCGCCGGGCGCACCCGCCGCCGCGGCGGAGCCGCGCAACACCGTGTTCGTGCAGGCGGTATCGAGCGCGCTGTCGCCCGCGCTGCTGGCGCAGCCGGCGCTGTCCGCCTCAAGCCAGCCATGAACACTTCGCTGTGGGACAGCCGTTTCCGGCGCGTGCTGTATCGCGTCGTGGCAGGCATCATCGTGTTCCTGGCGCTGGTGCTGGTCGGCCTGCTGGCCGGGGCATCGGCCAATACCGAATTCTTCGATCGCTATTTCACGCTGCTGTTCAAGGTGAACCTGGTGATCGGCGCGCTGCTGGTGGTGATCGTCGGCGCGCTCGCGGTGACGCTGTGGCTGCGCTACCGCCGCGGCAAGTTCGGCACGCGGCTGATGACCAAGCTCGCGGTGTTCTTCGGCGTGGTGGGCGTGCTGCCGGGCGTGCTGATCTACCTGGTGTCGCTGCAGTTCGTTTCGCGCAGCATCGAGTCCTGGTTCGACGTGCGCGTGGAAACCGCGCTCGAAGCCGGCCTCAACCTGGGCCGCTCCACCATCGACAGCGCGCTGGCCGACCTGCAGGGCAAGGCGCGGCTGATGGCCGAGCAGCTCTCCGGTTCGTCGGGCGTGTCCACGTCGCTGCAGCTGAGCCGGCTGCGCGAGCAATACGGCGTGCAGGAGGCGGCAATCTTCACCGGCAGCGGCCGCGTGCTGGCCACCGCATCGAGCAACTACGCCGCGCTGGTGCCCGACCTGCCTTCGGGCGTGCTGGCGGAGCAGGCGCGGCTGGCGGGCGGCTACGCCGCGGTCGAAGGCGGCACCGATCCGACGCAGGACAGCCAGGGCGCCGAGCGCGTCGAAGGCACCCCCCTGTACCGGCTGCGCGTGATCATCCCGCTGGGCGCGGCGCCGACCACCGCGCAGGAGCAGGTGGCCGCGAGCACGCCGCGCGCGACACCGCGCCCGCGCTGGGCCGGGTCGGGCCTGTCGGTGGAGCGCCGTCCCGAGGAAGCGCCGTCGAGCGGCTTCGGCCTGGTCGGCGAGACCGTGCGCGAGGAGCGTTACCTGCAGGTGCTGCACCCCGTGCCGGCCGTGCTCGCGCGCAATGCCGACGAGGTGCAGCGTGCCTACCAGGAGTACCAGGAGAAAGCGCTGGGCCGCACCGGCCTGCGCAAGATGTATATCGGGACGCTGACGCTGACGCTGTTCCTCGCGGTCTTTATCGCGGTGATGCTGGCCCTGCTGCTCGGCGGCCAGCTGGCGCGGCCGCTGCTGATGCTGCTGCAGGGGACCAAGGAAGTGGCCGAGGGCGACCTGTCGCCCAAGCGCGAGCTGAAGAGCCGCGACGAACTCGGCATGCTGACCCAGCAGTTCAACCAGATGACGCGGCAGCTGGCCGAGGCGCGCCTGGCGGTGGAAGAAAACCGCGCGGCGCTGGAGCAGTCAAAGGCCTACCTGGAAAGCGTGCTGCAGAACCTGACCGCGGGCGTGCTGGTATTCGACCGGCGCTTCGTGCTGATCACCGCCAACCCCGGCGCCGAGCGCATCTTCCGCCAGCCGTTCGGCGCCGTGCTGGGACTGCCGGTGGAGCAGATCCCGGGGATGGGCCCGTTCGGCGAGATCGTGCGCCAGGCGTTCTCCGACCAGAACACCAGCGAGGTGCTGGGCGGCGCCGAGCATTGGCAGAAGCAGATCGAGCTGCCGCAGGGCCACGGCGGCGGCATGGACGAACAACCGCTGACGCTGCTGGTGCGCGGCGCGCGGCTGCCCGGCGGCGAGCGCGACGAGCCCGGCTACGTCATCGTCTTCGACGATATTTCCGATGTGATTTCCGCTCAACGCTCGGTGGCCTGGGGCGAAGTGGCCCGTCGCCTCGCGCACGAGATCAAGAACCCGCTGACGCCGATCCAGCTGTCGGCCGAGCGGCTGCAGATGAAGCTCTCGCCCAAGCTGGAAGGCACCGACGTCGACGTGCTCAAGCGCGGCGCGGCCACGATCGTCAGCCAGGTGGCGGCGATGAAGCGCATGGTCGACGATTTCCGCGACTACGCGCGCACGCCGCCCGCGGTGCTGCAATCGCTGCAGCTCAACAGCCTGGTGTCAGAGGTGCTGCATCTGTATGGCATCGACGATCCCGCGCTGCACGAGCATCCGGTGATCCATCCGGCGCTGGGCGCTGCGCTGCCCGAGATCAAGGGCGACCCTACGCAACTGCGGCAGGTCATCCACAACCTGCTGCAGAACGCGCAGGATGCGGCCGCCGAGAACGTGGCGGCGGGTAGGGCGGCGCCCCATATCACTCTGAACACCGAGACTGTAGAATACAAAGATTCTGCCGGCGAAAACCGGCAGGCCGTCAAGCTCACCGTTGCGGACAATGGCCCCGGCTTTGCACCACGGATCCTGAGCCGCGCGTTCGAGCCCTACGTGACCACCAAAGCCAAGGGCACGGGTCTCGGGCTTGCGATGGTAAAGAAGATCATTGACGAACACGGTGCGCGCATCGAGCTGCGCAATCGCCTGGAAGGTGCGGAGGTCGTCGGTGCACAGATCTCGATCCTGTTCGTTAAACTGGCATAGTCAACTTTTGGCGATCCGGTCCCGGAACGCTGCGGTGGGGTTAAGAGGGGAAGTATGGCAACCATCCTCGTAGTCGATGACGAAATGGGAATCCGGGAGCTGCTCTCGGAGATCCTCAGCGACGAAGGCCACGTGGTCGAACTCGCGGAGAACGCGCAGCAGGCGCGCGAATACCGCGCGGGCGGCACACCTGACCTTGTGCTGCTCGATATCTGGATGCCCGATACCGATGGCGTCAGCCTGCTCAAGGAATGGTCCGCGCAGGGCCAGCTGAGCATGCCCGTCATCATGATGTCGGGCCATGCCACCATCGACACCGCGGTCGAGGCCACCAAGATCGGCGCGCTGAATTTCCTGGAAAAACCGATCGCGCTGCAGAAGCTGCTGTCCGCGGTGGAGCAGGGCCTGGCACGCGGCATCGAACGCCCGCGCAGCGCTCCCGCCACCACCGCCGCGCCGGCAAGCGCTCCTTCGGCCGAATCCGCCAGCGCCACCGCCGCACCGGAAGCCGCAGCCGAGACCACCGCCAATGGCAGCCCTGCGCGCGTGCCCGAGGCCGAGATGCAGTTCTCCTTCGACATGCCGTTGCGTGAAGCGCGTGACCTGTTCGAGCGCGCCTACTTCGAGTACCACCTGCTGCGCGAACACGGCAGCATGACTCGCGTGGCCGAGAAGACCGGGCTGGAGCGTACCCACCTGTACCGCAAGCTCAAGCAGCTCGGCGTCGAACTGGGCCGCAACAAGCCTGAACCGGCCGAGCAGTGAGCCAGTGACGCAGATGTCGCTTGACGGCGTCAAAGACAACGGTTATAGTCTCACTTCTTTGGCCCGGTAGCTCAGTCGGTAGAGCAGAGGATTGAAAATCCTTGTGTCGGCGGTTCGATTCCGTCCCAGGCCACCAGAATAAAAAAGCCCGGCTCTTGCAGCCGGGCTTTTTGCTTTTGGAAAACGGTGTCGGTCATGGTCCGGCCCGCTGGCATCAAGGCAAATGTCTTGGCCTGCCACGCAACACCCAATCCAGATGTAAATATCTTCTACTTGGCACCCGTTATAGGTATCTCTAGGATTGCCTGATGCCCTGCCACCTGGCAGCGCGTCGCGCGCCGGCGAAACCGCTCTCGGCTACAGAACAATGCGGTACCCGGCGCAGGGAAGTCCTTTCTACCGGGGGTCAGATGGATACGTTGATCGGGACGGGCGGCGAGCGCGGCCTGTGGAAGAGCACCATGGCCGCGGCGAGCCAGGCGCTGGGCGCGGCCGGCAAGGTCCAGCAGGCGGTGACGCAGACGCTGAAACTGCAGCGCAAGATCCGCGAGTTGCGCGACGCCTTGCACCAGGCCGAGGCGGAACGCGACGTCTATCGCGAACTCCATGCCCGCACCGTCGACGAACTGCACCAGGCGGTGGACCGCAGTCCGGCCGAGATGCGGCGGCTGCGAGCCGTGGCCGAGGCCATGCAGGTGCGCCATCGCGCCTACAAGCTGCTGGTGCAGCACTACATGCGACTGGGTACGCCGATCGATCCGGCGGTCTTCGCCGAGCAGCGCAGCCGCGTGCAGCAGCACATCCTGTTCCAGCGCCGCAAGGGCATCCCGGTGTCGGAGATCGGCGTCGACGATATCGCGTTCCTGCTGCGCTGAGGCGAACCGGGGTGCAAACACAGGTGCGAACTCAGGTCGAGCGCTCCGATATATCCGCTTCGCCCGCATGCAGCCCGTCGTCGCTGACGACGCGGTTGCGCCCGTGCGTCTTGGCATCGTAGAGGCGCCGGTCGGCGATCGCTAGCAGCGCGTCCAGCGCGAGCGGGGCGTCGGCCGGCGATTCGGCCACGCCGATCGAGATCGTGAAGCGGATTACGCGCTCGGGGCCCGAGGTTCCCGCGTCTGCGGCATGGAGCACGGGATCGGACTCGGGCTCGGCTTCCGGCTCGGCCGCCACCGCACAGCCGGCGATCGCCTCGCGCAGGCGCTCCGCGATCCGCACCGCATCGGCCAGGCCGGTCTGCGGCAACATCACGGCGAACTCTTCGCCGCCAAGGCGCGCGGGCAGGTCGAACCCGCGCAGCGTGCCGTGCAGGGCCTGCGCCAGCGCGCCCAGCACGCGGTCGCCGCTGGCGTGGCCCCAGCGGTCGTTGACCTTCTTGAAGAAATCGATATCGATCAGCAGCACCGACAGCGCGGTACCGCCGCGTTGCTGGCGCCTGGCCTCACGCCCGAAGCTGGCGCGGAAATGCCTGCGGTTGGCCAGGCCGGTGAGCGGGTCCTGCTGCGCCAGTTCCTGCAGCTTCTCGCCCAGCGCAAGGTAGTGATCGAACAGCTGCGTGACCACGCGCATCGTGACCCACAGCAGCAGCGGCAACAGCAGCCAGACGATCAGCAGGGGTCCGCTCAATCGGCTGAACATCGCCAGTGCCAGCGAAGACAGCGGCAGCACGTCGACCACCAGCCACGGGCTTTGCCCCGCGCGCTGGAAGAACAGCAGGTCGCCGTTGTGGCCGAGCATGCCGGAGCCCCGCGCGAACAACTCCGCCACGCCATGCCCGGACCAGTCTCCGGCTATGGCCTCGGGCCACTTCCGCAGGTCGGTGAACCCGCTGCCGGATGACGACACCACGTCGCCGTGCACATTGACCATGTAGTGCACCGTGCCCGGCTCGCTGGCGGCACCCAGCAGCTCGTGCAGGCGCTGCTGCGCGACGTCGACGGCGATCACGCCGCGGAACTGGCTGCCGGCATAGACCGGGATGCTGATCGTCGTCAGCACGCGCGAACCCTCGAATTCGGTATAGAGCGGCGCCCAATGGATTGACCGGGTCGGGTTCCGCGCCGGCATGTGGCCGCGATAGTAGTCCATGCTGTCGAATCGCTGCATCAGCCGGACGGCCTTGGCAGGATCCTGCGGCGGATAGATAGCGAAGAAGCCATTGGACGAGATGAACAGCGCATTGCCCTGGATCAGGTCGCCGCGCAGCCCCGGCCCGAGCAGCTGGCTCAGCGTGCGGCCGACCATCAGGTCGGCCTTCAGGTCGGCATCGCGGCGGGCAAAGCCTTGCAGGCCGGCAAGGCTGCGGGGACCGACGCCGATCAGTGGCGCATCGCCACGCTGCAGGGGCAATTGCCAGGCATCGTCATTGCGGGCGGCATAGGCGCGCTCGATATCGGCATCGGCCGTGCCGACATTGGCGTACAGGGCGAACAGATACTCGGAGAAGTCGCGCAGGAAAAACAGGCGGCGGCGTTCGGCGGACAGGATTGCGTCGACGCCCAGCGCGCGCAGCACCAGCGCATGCTGGCGCTCGCCGATGACGCGCTCGCGCACCAGGTACAGCTCGCGCGCGGCGACCACCAGCGTGACCAGGAACACCGCGCCGAAGCAAGCCAGCACGACCCGTTGCGGGCGCATGACGGCAAGGCGGGGCAGCCAGCGCGGCTGCGGCAGCAAACGTCGCCACATGGGGCGGGCTCCTGTCGGTGCGGTCAGGGGTCGGGCCTGGCCTGCCGGCGGGCAGGCGCGCGATATCGATGTGCTGGCCGTGCAGACTGGCTTAGTGTAGACGAGAGCCAGCCCGCGGTGTCGATTCGATACCCGGCGTCAGCACACAACAAAGCCACCGCGCATTGACGCTCGGAGGCGCCGGCGGAACACTGTCGCGTCCGCGCGGGACCTGGCATCGCGCACGGAAAATCCCCCGCTGAATGCCACCGTATGAGGCGTCGTCTCAGGCGACGTTGCCGATCTTGCCGCTGCAAATTCCCCCCGTCTGTCCCGCACTCGTGGCCACTACCTTGCGCTTGCGCGCCGGCATGGGGGCGCAGCGATGAGTACGCGCGCCCGCCGCCTGGTGGCAGAGGGACTGGGCACCGCGCTGCTGGTGGCGATCGTGATCGGCTCGGGCATCCGTGCCGAGCGACTTGCCGCCGGCGATACCGCGCTGGCGCTGCTGGCCAATTCGCTGGCCACCGGCGCCGGGCTGGTGGCGCTGCTGGTCTCGCTGGGGCCGGTGTCGGGCGGGCACTTCAACCCGGTGGTGAGCCTGTCCGCGCTGGTGCAAGGCACGCTCACGCCGCGCGATGCGCTGCGCTACGTGGCGGTGCAGCTGGCCGGCGCCGTGTGCGGCGTGCTGGCCGCGCATGCGATGTTCGGCGAACCGGCGGTGGCGTGGTCGGGCCAGGCGCGTACCGGTTCGTCGATGTGGTGGAGCGAATGCGTGGCGACCTTCGGGCTGGTCGGCGTGGGCATCGGCACGCTGCGCAGCCGGCCGCAGCTGGTGCCGTTCGTGGTGGCGGGCTATATCACGGCGGGTTACTGGTTCACGTCGTCGACGTCGTTCGCGAACCCGGCGCTGACCATTGCCTGCGCATTGACCGATACCTTCACCGGGATCCGGCCGGTCGATGTGCCGGGCTTCGTGCTGGCGCAGCTCGGCGGCGGCCTGGCGGCGACGCTGGTGTTCCACTGGCTGTGCCGCAAGCCGGCGGCTGCGGAGGACACGGCGCATGCGTCAAACCCGGCCCAGGCCGAAAGCGCGACCACCGCCGCTTCCACGCGGCGCAACTGGCAGACTGGCGCTACCAGCGCCGATTGAGCTGCACGCCGAAGATCGAACCGCTGGCCTGCGACGCCCATGCGTCGGCCGGCGCGGTATAGCCGATGCCGTCCACGTCGCTGGCGCGGCTGTAGGTATAGAACGCGCGCAGGTTGGCGTTGCCCGCCGACTTGCCCAGCGTCAGCGTGGGCGCCACCGTCAGCGCGGTGCGCTGGCCGCTGACGCCGAAGCCCGACGAAATCTGGTCGTGCGATACCTCGAAGTTCAGCCGGAACTGGTCGCTCGCCACATAGGCGGGGCGTACGCGCGTGGTGGTCCACTGCAGCGTGCCGACCGGCGATCGATCGAACTGCAGGCTCTGTTCCACCGCGCCGCCCAGACCCGAGCGGCCCCTCCATTCGATCGATTCCGCCACGCGCATGCGCGACAGCGACGGCCCCATGCCGGTGTAGCCGGTCATGGCACTGCGCGAGCCTGAGCCAAACTGCATGCCCAGGCGATTGGTGCCGTACAGCACGCCTTTCTGCTCGTGCAGCGCCGACGCCCACCATGCGCCGCCGGTGTCCTGCACCATCGGCTGGGCTTCGACGCGGGTGAAGCCGAGTTGCACCGAGCCCTTGTCGTTGGTCGGGATGGGCGCGGTGCGCAGCGAGTGGTAGCTCGGCAGGTTCTGGCCGTTCTGGTCCGCGCGCGCGGTGTACTGGTAGTTCAGGCCGATGTCGCCGATCACCCTGGCGTTGTCGATGCCGAAGCGCATCGCCGTGGAATTGGGCGGCAGCAGGCCGGACGACATCAGGAACGGCGCATTGTCGCGCCGGCCCGCCCACATGGTGGCGCCGTCCAGCACAGCCAGGCCGCTGACGGCGGTATAGAACTGCGGCACCAGCGCGTAGGGATCGATCGCGGCGGGGCGGCCGTTGACAGTGGTGGCGTCGGTGCCGCGCGCCTGGGCGATCAGCATCACCTGCGGTCCGCCATCGACATCGAGCACCGACTCGCGGATTTTCACTTCGCCGGCGCTGCGGCAGGCCAGGCCGCTGCCGATGCCGGTCGACAGCGCGCCGCCCGGGCAGGCGCGCATGGTCGCCGGGCGGTCTTCGACGGCGGCGCGGCCGCTGTAGCCCAGGCGCCACACCGAGTCGCCCGCAGGATCGTCGGCGGGAAGTTGCGAGCGCAACACAGGCGGCGCCTCGGCAGGCGCTTGCGCCGTGGTGGTGGCATCGCCAGCAGCCTCCGCCGGAGCCTCGGCCCTGGCCGGGGGCGGCGCGGCAGGCGGATCGGCCTGGAACTCACCCAGACGCGGCGGGAACAGCACTAGCGGCGGCGGTGCCGGCGCCGGCGGCTCCGGCGGTCCTACGAAAGCCGGATCCGCGGCGCCGGTGGCGGCAACGGTCGCGGGGGCGCTGCCTTCGGACGGCGCGGCCGCCGCTGCAGGCGCCACAACCGGGACGGTCCCGCTGGGAGCCGTGGACGCATCGCCCGCGATCAGCGCCGCCAGCGGGTCGTCCTGGCCCGCGGTGGCTGCCGGCGCGGTCGCGGCTTGCGCGACAGGCGCTGCAGGCGCGGCCAGCACCACCGGCGGCACCGCCGGCCGCTGCGCAATGCGCGGAGGCTGCGTGCCGTCGTCAGGGGCGACAGCCAACGGGGCGATAGTCTGCGCACACGCCGCCAACCCCCAGGCTGCCAGCACGGCAAAGCCGATGCGGCGCAGGGGCAAGCCGCCCAGGCCGGCGGCAGCGCGCAGGCAGGAGGGTTCGGCGGCAAGCCGGCAGGAGGAGGTCAGCAAGGCGGAGGGCACGACGACAACAAGGCGAAACGACGATTCCAGCGGGCTGAGCACGCGGCTGGATCGAACAAAACCCGCCGAAGGCGGGGACTGTTTTTTATCAGCCGGTCCATTTGACCGCAAGCCGGGTTACAAAATCCCTCACAGTGTTGCCCGTCTCACAATGCGAAAATCACACGCTTCCTGTCGCAATCGACTAGCGAAAACCCGCATTGGCACGATGCTCCGTGCCGAAAGGGCCACCGCTATAATCGGCTGGCTTGTCTTTCGGGTAAGACAGCCCTCGCCGTGCGACGCAAGTCCCGGCCATGCAGGGCACGCCGCCGTGCCCGTTCGCAACAGGCACAGCGTGCGCAGGCCGCCTATCGACACGATCGCCGGCGGCATGTGCGTCACGGTCCCGCGCCCGGCACCAAGCGAGCCGCGCGCTTGCAACCGAACCAAAATCTATAAGAGGAGAAGTAGAGATGGAACGTCGTTCCTTTCTGTTGAAGGCGTCGGCCGTAGCCGCCACCGGGGCACTGGCCGCGTGCGGCAAGGGCGAAGAGAAGGCAGCGCCTGCCGCCGCCAGCGGTCCGGCAGCACCGGCCGTGGTCGGCAGCAACCCGGCCGTGGAATGGCGCCTGGCCTCGAGCTTCCCCAAGTCGCTCGACACCATTTTCGGCGCCGCCGAGCTGCTGTCGGCGCGCGTGAAGGAACTGACCGACGGCAAGTTCAACATCAAGGTGTTCGCGGCGGGCGAGATCGTGCCGGGCCTGCAGGTGCTGGACTCGGTACAGAACAACACCGTGCAGATCGGCCACACGGCCGGCTACTACTACTTCGGGAAGAACCCGACGCTGTGCTTTGACACCACCGTGCCGTTCGGCCTGACCGCGCGCCAGCAGAACGCCTGGATGCTGCAAGGCAACGGCATGAAGCTGATGCGCGAGTTCTTCAAGGAATACAACGTCGTCAACTTCCTGGGCGGCAACACCAACGCGCAGATGGGCGGCTGGTTCCGCAAGGAAATCAAGACCGTGGCCGACCTGCAGGGCCTGAAGTACCGCATCGCCGGTTTCGCCGGCGTGGTGCTGTCGCGCCTGGGCGTGGTGCCGCAGCAGATCGCCGGCGGCGACATCTACCCGGCGCTGGAAAAGGGCACCATCGACGCGGCCGAATGGGTGGGTCCGTACGATGACGAGAAGCTGGGCTTCTACAAGGTGGCACCGTACTACTACTACCCGGGCTGGTGGGAAGGCAGCGCGCAGCTGTCGTTCTACGCCTCGGCCAGCGAGTTCGAGAAGCTGCCGGCGCTGTACAAGCGCGCACTGGAAACGGCGACCATCGAGGCCCACACCACCATGATGGCCAAGTACGACACGGTCAACCCGCAGGCACTGGCGCGCCTGCTGGAAAACGGCGTCAAGCTGCGCCCGTTCTCCAAGGAAATCATGGAAGCCTGCTTCAAGGCGACGCAGGAAGCCTACGCCGACGAAACCGCCAAGAACCCGTCGTTCAAGAAGATCTACGACGACTGGCGCGTGTTCCGCAACAACGAGGCAGCGTGGTTCAACGTGGCCGAGCAGGCCTACTCGCAGTTCAGCTTCGCGCGCAAGCTCTAAGCACGTTCCGGCCGATGCCGGGCACAAACCCCATGCCTGTCTGCGGGCATGGGGTTTTTTATTGCCCGGCGAGCTTTTCCCGGTGCCGGTAGAATCGCCGGCATCGACCGGAATTCCCTATGCAAATCGGCATCCTTTACGCGCTCCTGGCTTATGTCATCTGGGGGCTGCTCCCGCTCTATATCAAGTCGCTGCCCGGCATTGCGCCGACGGAGATCCTGCTGCACCGGATGGTGTGGTCGCTGGTGTTCCTGGGGCTGGTGCTGGCCTGGCGGCGCCAGTGGGCCTGGCTCGGCCAGTTGAAGGACCGGCGCCTGCTGCTGTCGTTCGGCGCCAGCGCGGCGCTGCTGTGCGCCAACTGGTTCCTCTATATCTGGGCGGTGTCGGCCAACCGCGTGGTCGATGCCAGCCTGGGCTACTTCATCAATCCGCTGTTCAGCGTGCTGCTAGGCGTGGTGTTCCTGCACGAGCGGCTGCGCGCGGTGCAATGGCTGTCGA
This sequence comes from Cupriavidus sp. L7L, assembly GCF_004353535.1. NCBI lineage: Bacteria > Pseudomonadati > Pseudomonadota > Betaproteobacteria > Burkholderiales > Burkholderiaceae > Cupriavidus > Cupriavidus sp. L7L. The sequence continues at coordinate 29,690 of NZ_SMNY01000025.1, read as the reverse complement.
TCGCGGTGGCAGCGGCCGGGGTGGCGTGGCTGACGGTGGCGGCGGGCCAGTTGCCCTGGATCGCACTCGGGCTGGCGGCCAGTTTTGGCGGCTACGGGCTGTTGCGCAAGACGGGGGCGCTGGGCGCGCTCGAAGGATTGTCGCTGGAGACGCTGCTGCTGTTTCCTTTTGCCGCGGCGATGCTGGCCTACCTCTTCACCACGGGGCAGGATGGCTTCACCCACGCAGCGCCTGGTACGCAATTTCTGCTGCTGATGGCCGGGCCAGTGACGGCGGTGCCGCTGCTGTTCTTCGCCGCCGGCGCGCGGCGCATCCCGCTGTCGCTGCTGGGCCTGCTGCAATACACCGGGCCGACGCTGCAGCTGCTGCTGGGCGTGTGGCTGTGGCATGAACCGTTTCCCGCGCAGAAGCAGGTCGGCTACGCGCTGATCTGGATTTCGCTGGCGCTGTATGCGGTGGAAGGGCTGTGGGTGAACAGCCGGCAAAAGGCGGCATCCATCCAGGCGACTAATGAATCGATTTGATTCAGCGAAGCGTTTATTCTTCATGTAGATAAACCTGGTGCCCCGGCCATGTCCGCGCCGCCTGATGCCACGCCCCCGGTCCAGCGCAAGATCATCCATTGCGACTGCGATTGCTTCTACGCCTCAGTCGAGATGCGCGACGACCCGTCGCTGCGCGGCCGGCCGATGGCCGTGGGCGGCTCGCCCGACCGGCGCGGGGTGATCGCCACCTGCAACTACGAAGCGCGTGCCTTCGGCGTGCGCTCGGCCATGGCGTCGGCGCAGGCGGTCAAGCTTTGCCCCGATCTGCTGATCCTGCGTCCGGCCATGGACAAATATCGCGAGGTATCGCGCCAGATTTTTGCGATCTACCGCGAATACACCGAGCTGGTTGAACCGCTGTCGCTGGACGAGGCCTATCTCGACGTCAGCCTCTGCACGCGCCATGCCGGCAGCGCCACCCGCATCGCCGAAGAAATCCGACAGCGCGTGTGCGAGCAGGTCGGCGTGACCGTTTCGGCCGGCGTGGGCCCGAGCAAATTCGTTGCCAAGATCGCTAGCGACTGGAACAAGCCCGACGGGCTGTTCGTGGTCCGCCCGGCGGCGGTCAATGCCTTCGTCGCCGCGCTGCCGGTCGAACGCATCCACGGGGTCGGCAAGGTCACCGCGGCCAAGCTGCGGCGGCTGGGCGCGCAGACCTGCGGCGACCTGCGGCCGTGGTCGCCGGACCGGCTGCACCGCGAATTCGGCGCGTTCGGGACGCGGCTCTACAAGCTGTGCCGCGGCGAGGACGAGCGCGAGGTGACGCCCGAGCGGGAGCGCAAGTCGATCAGCGTGGAAGAGACCTATGCCGACGACCTGCCCGACCTGCAGGCATGCCTGGTCGAACTGGAGCCGCTGATCGCCATGCTCGAGGCACGCATTGCCCGCGCGCAGGCGCACGGCACCATCGACAAGCTGACGGTCAAGCTGCGCTTTTCGGACTTCCGCCAGACCACGGTGGAATGCCGCGGCCATGCGCCCGACCGCACGGTCTACGCGCGCCTGCTGGCAGAGGGCCACGCCCGGCGCGGGCTGCCGGTGCGGTTGCTGGGGGTTGGGGTGGCGACCAGCGACCGGGATCGGTCGCAGCTCGAACTGTTCGAGTAAAGCCAATTATTCGAGCGAATAATCAATGGGTGGATTTTTACCGCTGATCGATTATTCGTATTGATGATGCTCTGCCTATTGCAGGTTGTTCCGCATCACCAGCACCCAGGGCATGTGCGAATTGGTCACGCCATCGATCCGCCCCGAATCGCCCAGCTCGATTTCCTCCATCGATACCGATTGCTGGACATTGCCGCCGATGGCACGCACCACCCGCGCCGCGGGATCGACGGCCACCACGATGTCGCAATGCATCGGGGTGGTGCCGAAGCCGATCTCGGCCACATCCTCGAGGTAGCGGTCGCGTCCCCGCCCGGAACAGACGATGTCGCCCGGGCGGGGCATGGCCGGAACGGGTTCGATGCGGAAGGCGGGATGGGCAAGGATGCCGTCGCGCGCATCGACTACATACATCGAATGTGACTGGCCGGTCAGGAACTGCTGCTCGTCCAGCCCGGCCTTGCGCAACACCCACGAGATAAACACCGCCGACCAGGCCCAGGCGCCTTGCGTGACCTGCCGGCAACTGGGGGTTTCGCCGACGATGCCCCAGTAGCGCCGGGCCAGCGTGCAGCCCAGCGGCGTGGCCTCCATGCCGGTGCCGTCCGGGAACGTCATGCAATCGGCGCGAGGCCACTTGATGTTGTTGCTGTCGGTGTCGGCGCTGGTGCCGCTGGCGGGCGCGCCGGTATCGGCCTTGTCCTCGGGTTGCACCTCCGGCGGTTCAGGCAGGGCCGGGGGCAGTTCGGGAGCCGGCGCCGGGCTGTAGGTGACGCAGGCGCTGTCGTCGCGGCCAAGGCGCACCACCTGCCCGCCCCAGCGCGACCACTCCTGCGTGGCGATCTCGACGATGCGCTCGCGCGGCGTGGCGCCGGGCGTCGTGACCGGCCGCTCGTTGTCGGCCAGCGGCCGTGCCTGCGGACGCGCGGGTTCGCTGACCGTGGTGCAGGCGCTCAGCAGCGCCAGCGCCGCGGCGGCGCAAATTGCTTGTGGAGAAACCTGTGGAATCCGCTGTGGAAAGCGCTGTGCATAACGCTGTGGAGATCTGCGGCGCAATGGACGGGCGAACATGGAAGCCCCACATGGCTCGGCGCCCCGTCCGGCCCTGCATCGGCCTTGGCTGGACGCCTGTTGGAAGTCCTGGCGCGCAACCGCTTCGGCAATGGCTTCAGCGCTGCGGCGGATACTGCAGAAAACGTCGATCCCTGCTGTGGATAACGTCCCCCGCCTGGCGCTCGCCTGCGCCCTGGCCGAAGCTTGCGGCCGGCGGCGGCATGGCGGGGTCAAACAAACACGGGCCGTGCAGTGCAGCCCGTCAGGCTCACTGGTTGACAGCGTCCTTGAACTTCTGGCCGGCCTTGAACTTCACGGTCTTGGCGGCTTCCACCTTGATTTCTTCGCCGGTGCGCGGGTTGCGCGCCATGCGCTCGCCACGCTCGCCCTTGCTGAACGTGCCAAAGCCGATGAGGCTCAGCGTATCGCCCTTGGCCACGGCGTCCATGATGGCCGACAGGGTCACGTTCAGTGCCTGTTCTGCCTTGGCCTTGGTGAGACCGTCCACACCGGCTGCGATAGCGTCGATCAGTTCGGTTTTCGTCATGCTTCACTCCGTATCGAGTTGATAAAACACAGGCGCCCGGTCGGCGGTAGCAAGGCTGCCACCGGACCGGCAAAAGACGCCGCGGGCCACATCATACCGTGTCGGACAAGGCGCACCGCGAACAGATTGTTACCTGCAGGATTGCGCCAGGCCGCCTCAGGCCGTGGCTGGCGGCAAATCGACCTGCTGGCAGACCTGGTTGCGGGCGCTGCCGTTGCGGTGCAAACGCCGCGCGACGAGCGCATGGACGGCCACATGACGCTGCACAGGCAGGCGGCCAGCCCGCCACGTTACAAGATGTCCCACGAGCCGTTCAAAGGCCATAGAGGGCCGCAGAGGCGTTTACGGGCCTTCTGCGACCGGGGATGGACCTCAGGGAGCCTCCGGCACGTATACGCGCCTGTATTCGCCCTAAAAGCCCCACAGTCCGACTGCACTATGTTGCATACAGATCCAGGCAAGGCTACCTGCCTAGCAAGACGGTATTCGGCTTGTGCATGCCTGGATCCGGCGTGTTCAGACTTGCGTATACGGCAACCTCTGCGGGCACCGGTATACGCCGGGCTCTTGCCGCTGCCCTGGTTCCGCCTTTCGGTTTACATCTTTCTTTCATGTATACAGATAGTGGTAGTAGGTAAACGGCGCCTCCGGCTGTGGAAAACTATGTAAACGTCTTTGCCGTCAACGGTTTACGTAAACGAGAAGTGGTTGCATCCATTGTTGGTCGCAGTGGATGAACCGGCCTTATGGATGAGGTCTTGCGGTATACGCCTCCGACTTATGCCCGAGGCATCCCCATGCGGGCCCCAGGCAGCCCACATCGAATCCGCGTGCTTTTCCACAGAAGGAGGCGGGGTTATCCACATGCGCGAGGTTTGCGTGACCGGCCGTAACCAGGCCGTATACCTGCCAGGGCGAGCGGTCGAGCCGTTAACCAGGGGTCACGTATACGTGTCGCAGCCACGCCGGTATCATGCCGATCGCGCCGGAACGGCCGGCACAGGCAGGCGACACGCATGGAAAGGCAAATGGCGGACAAGGCAAAGCAAAAGGCAGCGGGCAAGAAGACCGCGAGCGACCGGATCGAGGTGCGCCAGTCGGGCGTGCACGGCAAGGGCGTATACGCGATCGCCCCCATCGCCGAAGGCGAGCGCGTGATCGAGTACAAGGGCGAGCACATCTCGTGGAAGAAGGCGCTGGAGCGCCACCCGCACGATCCCAGCGATCCCAACCACACTTTCTACTTCAGCCTGGACGACGGCAGCGTCATCGACGCCAAGTTCGGCGGCAACCGCGCGCGCTGGATCAACCACGCCTGCGAACCGAACTGCGAGGCGCGCGAGAAGAAGGGACGCGTCTTTATCCACGCGCTGCGCGATATCGCCCAGGGCGAAGAGCTGTTCTATGACTACGGGCTGGTGATCGAGGCGCGCTATACGGCCAAGCTGAAGAAGGAATTCGAGTGCCGTTGCGGCAGCCCGCAATGCCGCGGCACCATGCTGGCGCCGAAGGACAAGAAAAAGAAGAAGTAAGGCCGAAGGCGCTTCAGCCGGTCGAACCTGCCGGCTCGCACGGGATCCGGATCACGAAGCGCATGACCGCCCGGCGCTCCGGCGTGCCCTCGGTGCCCTGCAGGCTGGCCGGCTGTTGCGGCACGTCCTCGATATGGATGGTGCCCTGGTGCAGCGTCACGATCTCGTGCACGATGGCCAGCCCCAGGCCGGCGCCGCCGCTCTGCGCCGCGCGGTCGCCGCGGAAGAAGCGCTTGAACACCTCTTCGCGCCGCTGCGGCGGGATGCCGGGCCCGTTGTCTTCGATCATCACCACCGCCATGCCGCGGTGACCCATGGCCTCGCCGCCGGCGCGCACGGTGATGCGGCCGCCGGCCGGCACGTACTTCACCGCATTGTCGATCAGGTTGGACAGCGCCTCGCGCATCAGCAGGCGGTTCCCGCGCACAACCGCGGGCGTGCTGCCGGTGAAGGTAGGCCCGGGCAATATCTCGAAACCCAGGTCGATGCGGCGCGCGAGTGCCTGCGGCACCCATTCGGCGCCGATTTCGAAGGCAAGCTCGGCCAAATCGAAGTGCTCCACCGGCCCCAGCCGCTCCAGCGACAGCCCAGGCTCTGCGCGCGCCAGCGACAGCAGCTGGTTCGACAGCCGCACCGCGCGGTCGGCCGCGGTCTGGACTTCACGCAGGGCATGCCGGACGACCTCCGGAGAATCGGCTTCCATGGCACGGTCGGCATGCAGCTTGACCGCGGTCAGCGGCGTGCGCAGCTGGTGCGCGGCATCGGCGATGAACTTGCGCTGTGCATCGAGGGCGTCGCGCAGCCGCGCCAGCAGTGCATTCAGGCCGCGGATCAGCGGCGCCACCTCGGCCGGCACCTGGGTTTCGTCCAGCGCCGCCAGCGAGCGCGCGGTCTGCCGGTTGAGCTTGTCGGCCAGGATCTGCAGCGGCACCAGCTCTTCCTTGAGCACGTGCGACAGGATCAGGCTGCCCACCAGCAGCAGCAGGATCAGCGGCACCGACACCGACAGCAGGATCTCGTTGGCGGCGGTCTCGCGCCGGTCCAGCAGCTCGGCCACTTCGATCACGATAGGTCCGCGCGCGGGCTTGCCGGCCTCGCTGGTGCCGAGCTCGTCCACGGCGGCGCTGGGCAGCATCACCGGCAGCCGCACCGCGCGCACCTGGCGCCCGCTGAACCAGGCGTAGAACAGCCGGGCATCGTGCAGCGTGGTCTGGCCGGTGCCGTAGCCCAGCCACGTGTCCATGCCGCCGATCAGGCCATCGGGCCCGTGGATGCGCCAGTAGATGCGGTCGGTGCCTTCGGCCTCGACCAGCGTCTGCGCGATCATCGGGATGTCCTGCTCCAGCCGCGGGCCGGCGATGCGGATCTGCTGGGCGATGTTGTTGGCCACGCCGTACAGCGCCCGGTCGAACACCTGCGTGGTGTAGTGCGCCGCCAGCCAGTAGGACAGCGAGCCGCTGGTGAGCACCAGCGCGAACAGCGGCGTCGCCAACGCGCGCAGCAGGTGTACGCGCAGGCTGATGTTGGAGCCGGGGCGGGCGGCCTGGCGTGTCGATGCGGGCGCGGCGCCGGCGTTGTCAGCCGCGGCGGAGGAAGGGAGCTCGTTCCGCGTTGCGATGCGGGACGAAGTGCGCCAGGAAATCCGGGTGGAGGTGCGGGAGCGGGGCCACATTGCCGGCTGGGCTGATGGGTCGGGGCCGGGGGTCAGTGCCGTGCGCCGGGCGGCGCAAGCGGCAGGAACGCTTTCATTGGCCGGCGCGGATCTGCAGCAGGTAGCCGAAGCCGCGCACGGTCATGATCTCGACATCGCAGTCCTCGAGCTTCTTGCGCACGCGGTGCACGTAGACCTCGATCGCGGTGTCGCCCACGGTATCGCCGCCTTCGCCGGCGGGGTGGGCAAAGGTGGCCAGGTGGTCCTGCAGCTGCGCCTTGCTGACCACGCGGCCCTGGCGCTGCAGCAGCAGCTCGAGCACCGCGAACTCGCGCGGCGACAGTTCCAGCGGCCGGGCGTCGATGAACATGCGGCGGTCGTTGCCGGACAGGCGCAGGCGCCCCAGGCGCACGTCGCGCTCGGGCGCGGCCTCGCCATGCTGGCTGCGGCGCAGCAGCACGCGCACGCGCGCTTCCAGCTCGGGTAGGGCGAAGGGTTTGATCAGGTAGTCGTCGGCACCGGCGTTCAGGCCCGAGAGCTTGTCTTCCAGTTCGTCGCGCGCGGTCAGGATGATGACCGGGGTGGTGCGGTTGCGGGCGCGGTAGCGCGCCAGCAGGGTCATGCCGTCGATCCCGGGCAGGCCCAGGTCGAGGATGACGAGGTCGTGCTGCTCGCGCAGCAGGTGTTCGGTGGCATAGACGCCGTCATGGACGACGCGTACCTGGTGGCCGGCGCGGGACAGGCCGGCTTCGACGCCGCTGGCAATCTGGCGGTCGTCCTCGATCAGCAGGATACGCATGGCGGCTCGGGCAGGAGGTTGGGCATGGCTGGAGGAGGGCCCATGCAGCACACGCAGGTGCGGGCCTGCCGCAGATTGTACTCGGCGCGGACGGCTGCTTCCTTACGGTTTGCCTACATCCGCCCGGGTATCTGCTGCCGCGCGGGGTATCCGGGTATCAGCCCGGCACCACCAGCGCCGCCGCGGCGCGCTCGATGAAGTGGGCCAGGTCGATGTCGCGCTGTGTGAGGCCGTTGGCGTCGTGGGTGGACAGCGTGATGTCGACGCGGTTGTAGACGTTGAACCATTCGGGATGGTGGTCGGCCTTGTCGGCCTGGATCGCCACGCGCGTCATGAAGCCGAAGGCGGCATTGAAGTCGTGGAAGGTGAAGCGCTTGAAGATCGCGTCGCGGTCCTGGACGGTGGTCCAGCCGGGCAGTTCGGCGAGCAGCGTGGCTCGGGCTTGCGGGGACAGAGGGGTCATGGTGGGCTCGATCTGGGTCTTGGGAAATCGGCAGGCAGCGTCGGGGGACGCCGCCAGAGCGGACAGCCGGCCCGCCCGCGCCGGGGCGGCGGGCATGCCGGCATTGTTTCACAAAGCGGGAAGCGGGGCAGGGGCCGCCGGAATCAGATGTCGTCGGTGTCGGCCCAGCCTTCGCGGGTACCGACGTTGATCACCTGGTCGCCCGGCACCACGTCGCCGGCGCCCAGCGTGGGCTGCGCGCGCAGTTCCTGGTACAGCGGGGCGAAGTCCGGCCGGGTCGCGTCGAACAGCTGCTCAAAGCTGTCGATCACGAAGTAGGTCTTCTGGAACGTGTCGATGCGATAGCGCGTGCGCATGATGCGGCGCACGTCGAAGCCGATCCGGTTGGGGCTGGCCGAGTCCAGGCTGTAGATCGATTCGCCCTGGCTCGACAGGATGCCGGCGCCGTAGATGCGCAGCCCTTGCCCGGTGCGGATCAGGCCGAACTCTACCGTGTACCAGTACAGGCGCGACAGCATGTCGAGCGCGCCCATGCCTGCCGCCTTCAGGCCGCCCTTGCCGTAGGCCTCCATGTAGTCGGCAAAGACCGGGTTGATCAGCAGCGGCACGTGGCCAAACACGTCGTGGAAGCAGTCCGGCTCCTGCAGGTAGTCCAGCTGCTCGGGTTTGCGCATCCACCAGCTGGCCGGGAAACGGCGGTTGGCCAGGTGCTCGAAGAACACCTCGTCCGGCACCAGCCCGGGCACGGCGACCACCTGCCAGCCGGTGGCGCGCATCAGGGTCTCGTTGAGCTGGCCGAAATCCGGCACGCGGTCCTTTTCCATGCCCAGCGTAGCCAGGCCTTGCAGGAATTCGTCGCTGACCCGGCCCCGCAGCATCGACGCCTGGCGCTCATACAGCTTGCGCCAGATGGCGTGATCGGTGCTGGTGTAGCGGTGCACCGGCTGCGCGATGGTGAAGTCGGGGCGCAGCGCCTGGCCGGACAGCAGGCCTTCGTCGAACTGTTCGCGCAGCTTGTCGGTGAGGGTGCCCTGGAAGGCGGCGGGGGCTTCGGTGGCGGCCATGGCGGGTGCGGACATGGGTTTGTGTCTCCTGTTATGCGTGATCGCTGCGGCGCGGCAGCGCGGAATGCGGATTTACTGCGTAGTTTAGTGACAGCATGCCGCATATACGCCGCAAAATCGGCTTGTCTTCAATTGATCGTGCATGTAACGTGCGTCATGCGATGACTCGATGCGGAATTTGTGTATGACTGCCCAAAGCGTCTCTCTTGACCCGTTCGACCTGGCCCTGCTGGCCGCGCTGCAGGCGGACGGCCGCTCCACCCACCAGCAACTGGCCGAGCGCGTGCACCTGTCGCCCAGCCAGGTCGGGCGCCGCCTGGCGCGGCTGGAAGCCGATGGCGTCATCACCGGCTACCGCGTCAGCCTGTCGACCCAGGCGCTCGGCCTGGGCGTGCTGGTCTTTATCAGCGTCAAGCTGGCGCACCACGGCGACACCATCGTCGAGCGCTTCCGCGAGGAAATCCTGCTGCTCGAAGAGGTGCAGGAGTGCTATTCGGTAGCGGGCGAGGCCGATTACCTGATCCGCGTGGTCGTGCCGGACCTGCCCACGCTGGCGGAATTCACCATGAAGCGGCTGATGCGGGTGCCCGGGGTGGAGAGCGTGCGTTCCAATATCGTGCTCACCGCGATCAAGTGCGAGGGGGCGCTGCCGCTGTCGCACCTGCGCTGAGCCGGCTTTTAGGTCCGGGTTGAATCTTTTCCAGGTGCGCCATGCAGGATTGCGCGCCGGTCTTGCACTCCTGTGGCGTGCGTGTCACCCTCGCCGGGTGCCACGAAGTGGCGGAAAAGGGAGGATGGCAGGATGAAGGGAATCGTCGCCGGAGCCGGTCGGGACCTTGGCAGCAGGCAGCCAGCGCGCGCGTCATGCGCCGCGGCATTGGCGCTGGGCGCCGCGCTCGCGCTGCTCGCCGGCGTCCAGCCCGCCGATGCCGCCCAGGTCATCCGCTTTTCGCCCGAAGGCACGGTGGGGCAGGTCAGGCAGGTGGCGATCCGCTTCGACGAGGCCATGGTGCCGATGGGCGACGTGCAGGCCGCCGCGCCCGCCGCGGTGTCCTGCACCGGCGCCGGCACCAGCGGCCAGGCTCGCTGGGTGGATGCCAGGAACTGGGTCTACGACTTCGCCAGCGACCTGCCGCCCGGGGTGCGCTGCAGCGTGCGCATGCGCACCGGGCTCAAGAGCGTTGCCGGCACCGCCTATGCCGGCAAGCCGGAATACCGCTTCGAGACCGGCGGCCCGACCGTGATCGCCAGCCGGCCGTCCGGCGGCGAGATCGAGGAAGACCAGGTCTTCGCGCTGCGCTTCAACGGCCCGGCCACGCCGGCGTCGGTGCGCGAGCACGCCTGGTGCCAGGCGCAGGGGCTGGGCGAGCGCATCCCGGTGCGGTTGCTCGCCGGCAAGGAACGCGATGAGCTGCTCGAGGCGATCCACTGGACCAAACTGGCCAAGCCGGCGCCCGATGCCGTGCACCTGCTCGCCTGCCAGCAGCGGCTGCCGGCCGCGGCGCGCGTGCAGCTGGTGCTGGGCGCGGGCATTGCCACGCCGTCGGGGGTGGCCACGCGCGACGAGCGCCGCTTCGACTACACCGTGCGCGAACCCTTTGCCGCCAGCTTCAGCTGCGAGCGCGAGCACGCGCAATCGCCGTGCACGCCGCTGCGGCCGATGTCGGTCACGTTCTCGGCCCCGGTGCCGCGCAAGCAGGCCGAGAAGGTGGTGCTGAAGACGCCGTCCGGCCCGCGTGCGCCGCAGTTCGCTCCCGATCTGGCGCCGGATGCCAGCGTCAGCGCGCTCACCTTTGCCGCGCCGTTCGCCGAGAAGGCGCAGTTCACCATCGAGATACCGAAGGACCTGAAGGACGACAGCGGCCGCACGCTGTCCAATGCCGACCTGTTCCCGCTCAAGGTCGCCACCGCGTCCATGCCCCCGCTGGCCAAGTTCGCCGCCGCGCCGTTCGGCGTGGTGGAGCGCTTCGGCGAGCTGCCGCGCGGCAAGTCGCCCACCGACTATCCGCCGCTGCTGCCGGTGACGCTGCGCAATGTCGAGGCCGATCTGGCCGTGCGCGGCATCCAGGCGCGTGCCGGCACGGTGATGAAGCTGCGCGTGGACGACGATGCCGCGGTGATGCAATGGCTGGGGCTGGTGCGCCGCATGCATGAGTCCAGCTATACGCGCGGCGAGCTCGACGCAGTGCTGGCGGGCCGCTCGCCGTACCGCGTCAGCAATCCGCGCAACGCGGTGTCGATCGAGACGCGCTCGGTGTCGTTGCTCGAGCGCGCCCCCGGCGTGCAGAAGCTGGCCGTACCCAAACCATCGGGCGACGGCCCGCGGCCGTTCGAGGTGGTCGGCATCCCGCTGCCCGAGCCGGGCTTCCATGTGGTCGAGATCGCTTCGCCGATGCTGGGCGAGGCGCTGCTCGGCAAGCGCGCGCCGATGTACGTGCGCACCGCCGCGCTGGTGACCAACCTGGGCGTGCATTTCAAGCTGGGTCGCAGTCTGGGCAACGAGGACGACGGCAGCCGCAGCGGCCTGGCGTGGGTCACGGCGCTCGACGACGGCAAGCCGGTGGCCGACGCCGCCGTCGCGGTGCGCGACTGCAGCGGGCGCCTGCTGGGCGAGGGCCGCACCGATGCCAGCGGCGTGGTGCGCTTTGCCCGGCTGGACGCCGTGCCGGAATCGAATTGCGACCAGAACGGGCTGTCGGGCTATTTCGTGTCGGCGCGCATCGCCGCCGGACATCCGCAGACGCGCGGCAAGGCCGACATGGCCTTCGTGATGTCGGACTGGAACCGCGGCATCGAGACCTGGCGCTTCAACGTGCCCACCGACACCAGCACCGCGCCGACGGTGCGCGCGCATACCATCTTCGACCGTACCCTGCTGCGCGCCGGCGAGACCGTGTCGATGAAGCACCTGATCCGCGCCGAGACCGCGCAGGGCTTTGCCTTGCCGCCGGCCAGCCGCCCGCTGCCGACGCGCGTGGTGATCCGCCACGACGGCAGCGGCCAGACCTACGAGCTGCCGCTGCAGTGGCGCCAGACCGCGACTGGCGGGCGCAGCGCGGAAAGCACGTTCCAGGTGCCGCCCGCGGCCAAGCTCGGCGTCTATACCGTCGAGCTGGAAACGCAGGAGCAGACGCAGCAGGGCGGGCGCGCGAATGGCCGCGACGAAGGCTCGCGTACCTATCCCAGCGGCAGCTTCCGCGTCGAAGCGTTCCGGCTGCCGGTTCTCGCCGGCACGCTGCAGCTGGCCGGCAAGGCCGGCGCCGCGATCGCGCCGGCCGAGCTGCCGGTCGGCGTGGAAATCCACTACCTGTCGGGCGGCGGCGCGGCCGGCTTGCCGGTGCGCGTATCGGCGCTGCTGCGCGACAAGAGCGTCAGATTCCCCGGCTATGACGAGTTCTCGTTCAACCCGCCGCGACCGCAGCGCGAAAGCGCCAGCGGCGACGAGGAAATGGATGACGCCGACCAGCCCGACGACGGCCAGAAGCTGGTGGCGGACAAGCTGCCGCTGACGCTGGACAAGAACGGCAACGGCTCTGTCACGCTGCGCAAGCTGCCCAAGACCGACGCGCCGCGCGACCTGGTGCTCGAAGCGGGCTTTGCCGACCCCAACGGCGAGATCCAGACGCTGCGCCAGACCGTGCCGCTGTGGCCAGCTGGCGTGGTGGTCGGCATCCGGTCCGAAGGCTGGGTCTCGGTGAAGCAGAAGCTGGCGGTGCATGGCGTGGTGCTGGACCTGAACGGCAAGCCGGTGGCTGATGCCCCGGTCAAGCTCAATGCGCGCGCTCGCCTCACCACCTCGGCGCGCAAGCGCGTGGTCGGCGGTTTCTACCGCTATGACAACCGCACCGAGACGCGCGACCTCGGCACCGTGTGCGAGACCCGCACCGATGCGCAGGGCCGCGCGCGCTGCGAGGTGGCGCTGGAGCAGGCCGGTCAGGTCGAACTGGTGGCAAGCGCGCGCGACAAGGAGGGACGCACCGCGCAGGCCGCTTCGACGGTCTGGGTCACGCGCCAGGGTGAACTGTGGTTCGGCGGCGAGAACCACGATCGCATCGACCTGCTGCCGGAGAAGAAGTCCTACGCGCCGGGCGACACCGCGGTGTTCCAGGTGCGCATGCCGTTCCGCCACGCCACCGCGCTGGTGGCGGTGGAGCGCGAGGGCATCTACCAGACCCAGGTGGTCGAGCTGCATGGCAGTGACCCCACGGTGCGCGTGCAGGTCAGGCCGGAGTGGGGCCCCAATGTCTACGTCTCGGTGCTGGCGCTGCGCGGGCGCCTGCATGAAGTGCCGTGGTATTCGTTCTTTACCTGGGGCTGGCGCCAGCCCGGCGAGTGGTGGCGCGCGTTCCGCAGCGAAGGCCGCGAATATGCCGCGCCGACGGCACTGGTCGACCTGTCCAAGCCGGCCTTCCGGCTGGGGCTGGCCGAGATCAGGGTGGGCAATGCCGGACACCGGCTCGATGTCACGGTGACGCCCGACAAGGCCACCTATCCGGTGCGCGGCAAGGCGCGCGTGGCAATCCAGGTCAGGCTGCCCGACGGCAAGCCCGCCGCCAATGGCGAAGTCGCGCTGGCCGCGGTCGACCAGGCGCTGCTGGAGCTGATGCCTAACACCAGCTGGGACCTGCTTGACGCCATGCTGCAGCGGCGCGGCTATGGCGTGGAAACGTCGACCGCGCAGATGGAAATCATTGGCCGCCGGCACTACGGGCGCAAGGCAGTGCCCGCCGGCGGTGGCGGCGGCAAGAGCCCGACGCGCGAGCTGTTCGACACGCTGCTGCTGTGGAACCCGCGCGTGCAGCTCGATGCCGAAGGCCGCGCCAGCCTGGAAGTGCCGCTCAACGATTCGCTGACCAGCTTCCGCATCGTCGCCGTGGCCGACCTGGGCGTGGGCCGCTTCGGCTCCGGCAGCGCCACCATCGCCGCCACGCAGGATTTGCAGGTGATCTCGGGCCTGCCGCTGCTGGTGCGCGAGGACGATCGCTACCGCGCCATGTTCACGCTGCGCAATACCACGAAGCGCGCGATGACGGTGCAGGCGAGCGCGCGCGCCACGCTGCTCGGCAACGACGGCACGCTGCCGGCGCAGACCGTGCAGATTCCCGCGGGTGAAGCGCGCGAGATCGGCTGGGACGTGACCGCGCCCACGCTGCTGGCGTATGCGCGCAGCGGCACCGTGATGTGGGAAGTGCAGGCGAGCGAGCAGGGCGGCGGCAATGCCGGCGACCGCATCAAGGTCTCGCAGCAGATCGTCCCCGCGGTGCCGGTGACGGTGCAGCAGGCAACGCTGGCGCAGGTGTCGCCGTCGCTGTCGGTTCCGGTCAAGGCGCCGCCGGGAGCGCTGGCGGATCCCGCCGGCAAGGTGCGCGGCGGGCTGCAGGTGAACTTCCAGTCGTCGCTGGCGGGCGGCATGCCGGGCGTGCGCGAATGGTTCCGCCACTATCCGTTCACTTGCCTGGAGCAGCGTGCGTCGAAGGCGATCGGCCTGAACGACAAGGCCGCGTGGGAAGCGCTGATGACGCAGTTGCCGTCGTACCTCGACGCCAACGGGCTGGCTTCGTATTTCCCGCTGGCTTCGGACAGCGACTACGGCAGCGAGGTGCTGACCGCCTACCTGCTGGCTGTGACCGACGAAGCCGCGCGCGCAGGCCTGGCGCTGCGCATTCCCGACGCGCAGCGCGCGCAGATGGAGCGCGGACTGGCCGACTTCGTCGAAGGCCGTATCCGCCGCGACGGCTGGTCGCCGGTGGGCGGCACGCAATACCTGGAGGCGCGCAAGCTGGCCGCGCTCGAAGCGCTGTCGCGTACCGGCCACGCGCAGGCGCGCATGCTGGATGCGATCCAGATCCTGCCGGCGCAGTGGCCGACCTCGGCGCTGCTCGACTGGACGCTGCTGCTGACGCGCATGGCCGATATCCCGCAGCGCGAGCAGCGGCTGGCCGAGGCGCAGCAGCTGCTGCGCTCGCGCCTGACGGTGCAGGGCACGCGGCTGGCGTTCTCCACCGAGCGCAACGACAACTGGTGGTGGATGATGGCCGGCGGCGATGCCAACGCCGCGCGGCTGCTGACGCTGGCCGCCGAACTGCCGGGCTGGAAGGAAGACGCGCCGCAGCTGGCCACCGGCCTGATCGGCCGCCAGGTGCGCGGCGCCTGGGGCACCACCACCGCCAATGCGTGGGGCATGCTGGCGGTGACGCGCTTTGCGCAGGTGTTCGAGAAGACGCCGGTGGCGGGCAGCACGCGCGTCTCGGTGAGCAACGCCGCCGATGCCACGCGCAGCTTCGACTGGGCGCGCGCGCAGCGCAACGACGGCGTGGCGCAAGGCAGTGTCGACCTGCCGTGGCCGGCAGGCGCGGACGGCGGCACGCTGCAGGTCGAGCAGGCCGGCGCGGGCCATCCGTGGGCGACGGTACAGGCGCTGGCCGCGGTGCCGGTCACGGCGCCGCTGGCCGCGGGCTACCGCATCAAGCGCACCGTGACGCCGCAGGAGCAGGCGGTGTCGGGCAAGTGGTCGCGCGGCGACGTGTACCGCGTCAAGCTCGAGATCGATGCGCAGGCCGACATGACCTGGGTGGTGGTCAGCGACCCGGTGCCCGCCGGCGCCACCATCCTCGGCAGCGGCCTGGGCCGCGATTCGCAGATCGCCACGCGCGGCGAGCGGCGCCAGGGCGTGGCCTGGCCGGCCTATACCGAACGCACGCCGCAGGCGTATCGCGAGTACTTCGGCTACCTGCCCAAGGGCACGGTGTCGGTCGAGTACACGGTGCGCCTGAATAACGCCGGCGAGTTCTCGCTGCCGCCGTCGCGCGTCGAAGCGATGTACGCGCCCGATGTCTTTGGCGTGGCGCCGAACGCGCGGCTGGTGGTCGGGGCACGTCCATGAGCTGGATCGCGCTGAGGATGCCGGCGCGGGTGCGCGAGTGGTGGGTCGCGGGCGCGCTGGCGGGAGTGCTCTATGGCGCCTTGCTGGTGCAGGTGTCGATGGAGCTGCCCGAAGGCGCGCCATTGACCGGGCAGATCGCCATGCAGCCGTTGTGGAAGACCGCGATGGCGCTGCTGCTGGCGCGGGCCGCGTGGTTCCACCGGCCGCTGCCGGAACGGCGCTGGCTGGTGACGGCGCTGGTGTGCTCGGCCATCGGCGATTTCCTGCTGGCGGTGCCCGCGCTGTCGTTTTCGTTCGTGGGCGGGCTGGGTGCCTTCCTGCTTGCGCACCTCGCCTACCTGCGGCTGCTGGTGCCACTGGCCGGCGACCTGCGCCCGCACCGGCTGATCGCATGCGGCGCCATGCTCGGCGTGGCCGGGACCATGCTGGGACGCTTCTGGCCCAATCTCGGCACGCTGACGGTGCCGGTGTCGGTGTACGTGGGGGTGCTTGCGGCGATGGCGTGCAGCGCGCTGGTGGCGCGGCTGCCGACGCCGCTGGCGGCGCTGGGCGCGCTGTGCTTTGCCGCGTCGGACATGATGATCGGCATCGCGCGTTTCCTGGTGCCGTTCGAGACCTTCGCGCTGGGCATCTGGTGGACCTATGCCGCGGCACAGGTACTGCTGGTGGCGGGCATCGTGTCGGGACGGCCTGAGTCATGAAGCGACGCGGCGCGCGACTGACCTGGCTGGCGCTGCTGCCACTGTTGCCGCTGCTGCCGCTGCTGTGGAGCGGCCATGCTGCCGCGTTGCCGGCCTTCGCGCAGGTGCGCGACGACTGGCGCAGCGCCGACGTGGTCGTGCTGGACCGCCACGGCGATGTGGTCGGCCGGGTACGCGACGACTTCCGCGCGCGCCGCGGCGACTGGGTCACGCTGGCGCAGACTTCGCCGGCATTGCGCACGGCCATCGTGCTGTCGGAAGACCGGCGCTTCTACGCGCATAGCGGCGTCGACTGGCAAGGCGTGGCCGCGGCGGCGTGGGCCAACCTGTGGAACACGCGCACGCGCGGCGCCTCGACGCTGACCATGCAGCTGGCCGGACTGCTTGACGACGACCTGCGCCGGTCCGGCGCGGCGGCGCAGGGGCGCAGTCTCACGCAGAAAGTTGGTCAGGCGGCGGGGGCGGCGGCGCTGGAACGCAGCTGGAGCAAGGACCAGATCCTCGAGGCGTACCTGAACCTGGTGCCGTTCCGTGGCGAACTGGTCGGGCTGTCGGCGATGTCGCAGGTGCTGTTCGGCAAGTACCCGGAAGGGCTCGATGCGCGCGAATCGGCGCTGGCGGTGGCGCTGGTGCGCGCGCCCAACGCGCCGGCCGTGCAGGTGGCGCGCCGGGCCTGCGGCATCCTGCGCGAAATGCGGCTGCCGCGCCAATGCGAAGGACTGGAAGGCTTCGCGCAACTGGCGCTGCTGCGCACCGGGCCGGTGGCGCAGCGTAATGCCGCGGCGCAGGTGCCTGCCACGGTGCAGCAGCTCGCCCCGCATCTCGCACGCCGGCTTGTCAGCGACACGCGCGCGCAGCTGGCGCCCGGCGCCTCCATGCCAGCGCACATTACATCCACGCTCGACGCACGCCTGCAGCGCGCGGCGGTCACAAGCCTCGACCGGCACCTGCGCGAGCTGGCCGGGCGCCATGTCGAGGATGGCGCGGTGGTGGTGATCGACAACGCCAGCGGCGACGTGCTGGCCTACGTGGGTTCGTCCGGCGCGCTGTCGTCGGCCGCGCAGGTCGACCACGCCGCCGCGCTGCGGCAGGCCGGCTCGACGCTCAAGCCCTTCCTGTACGCGCAGGCGCTGGAGGAACGGCGCCTGACCGCGGCATCGCTGCTCGACGACCGGCCGGTGAACCTGCCGGTGGGCGGCGGACTGTATGTGCCGCAGAACTACGACCACCGCTACGCCGGCTGGGTCAGCACGCGCGCGGCGCTGGCGGCATCGCTGAACGTGCCGGCGGTGCGCACGCTGGTGATGGTGACGCCGCACCGCTTCCACAAGCGGCTGGTGGCGCTGGGCCTGCCGCTGACCGAGGCGGGAGACTACTACGGCTACAGCCTGGCGCTGGGCAGCGCCGACGTGTCGCTGCTGGCGCTGACCAATGCCTACCGCGCGCTCGCCAGCGGCGGGCGCTATGCGCCGCCGCGGCTGCGCGAAGGCGCACCTGTTGCTGCGCCCGTCGCGGTCATGCAGCCGGGCGCGAGTTACGTGATCGGCGATATCCTTGCCGACCGCCACGCGCGCGCCCGCACCTTCGGCCTCGACAGCCCGCTGACCACGCGCTTCTGGACCGCGGTCAAGACCGGCACCAGCAAGGACATGCGCGACAACTGGTGCATCGGCTGGTCGCAGCGCTATACCGTGGGCGTGTGGGTCGGCAACGCCAGCGGCGCGGCCATGCGTGACGTTTCCGGGGTGTCCGGGGCGGCGCCGGTGTGGCATGACGTCATGGAAGCGCTGCACCGCGAGCAAGGCAGCCGCGCGCCGGTGATGCCCGCGGGCGTGCAGCGCGTGACGCTGAATTTCGATGATGGCCTCGAGCCCGCGCGGGAAGAGGTGTTCCTCGCCGGCACGGCCATCACGCGCGTCAGCGTTGGCAAGCCCGCGGCGGCGGCCAGCACCGCGCCGGCGATCGCCAACCCGGCCAACGGTACCGTGTTCGCGCTCGACCCCGACATGCCGCCGGCATCGCAGCGCGTCTGGTTCCAGGCCGAAGGCATCGCCGGCCAGTCCGCGCGCGCGGTCAGCTGGCGCATGGACGGCAAGCCGCTCGGCCGCGGCGCCGAGGTGGCGTGGCTGCCGTGGCCGGGCCGCCATCAGGTGGAACTGCTAGACGCGGCGGGCAAGGTCGTGGACCGGATCGGCATCGAGGTGCGCGGCGCATCGGTGCGGGCGCCGTCCGCGCCTGCCAGGCGCTGACATCGCTGCGCGGCCGTCCCGCATAATGGCCGCTTCACCATCCCGCCGGAGCGCCCGCATGTCCCTGCTTCCCCTCGATGCCGCCAGCACGGCGGCCCGACTGCCATATCCCGAACTGGCGCGCGCCATCGCCGACATGCTGGCCGAGCTGCGCGACGGCACGGCCATGGCGCCGCCGCGCATCGCGCTGCCGGTAGGCGATGCGGAGGACGGCGAGGGTACGCTGCTGGTGATGCCGGCGCGCAACCGCAACCTGGTGATGACCAAGAACATCACCGTGCACCCCGGCAATCCTGGGCGCGGGTTGCCCAATATCCTTGGCGAAGTGGTGGTGGCCGACGCGCATACCGGTGCGCGGCTGGCCATGCTCGACGGGCCGACGGTGACCGGCCGGCGCACCGCGGCGGTGTCGCTGCTGGCGGCGCAATGCTTCGCCGCGCGCACCGACGGCGAACTGCTGATCGTCGGCGCCGGCGTGCAGGCGCTGACGCACCTGGAGGCCTTTGTCGACGGACTGGGTGTGCGCAAGGTATGGCTGCAGTCGCGCACGCGCGACAAGGCCGAGGCGCTGGCCGCGCAGGCGCGTACGCTGGGCGTCGAGGCCGAAGTGACCGACACCGTTGCCGCGGTGCTGCCGCGCGTGTCGATGGTGGTCACGGTCACGTCCAGCCGCAGCCCGGTGCTGCCGGACCTGGACAGCGGGCTCTGGCGCGACGACCACTTCATCGCCGCGGTTGGCGCTTTCCGGCCGGACATGTGCGAGCTGCCGCCGCGGCTTTGCCATGCGGCCGCGGACCACGGGCGCCTGCTGGCCGATACGCTGTTCGGCATCGAGGAAGAAGCAGGTGACCTGCTGCAGGCGGGCATCGACTGGGGCACCGTGCAGCCGTTCGAGACGGCGATCCTGCAGGCCGATGCCATCCGCGCGCGCGGCGGCAGCCCGCTGGTGTTCAAGAGCGTGGGCTATGCGCTGTGGGACCTGGCGGCGTGCGTGCTGGCCAGCCGCGCCTGACGCCCCCGATCATCTTCCGCTCAGCCCGCCCGGGCGCGCAGCCAGTCGCTGAACAAGGTACGCGCCGGCGCCAGGAAGCCGGCGATCGGCTCGCTGCGGTCGCTGGCGTACCAGTGGACATAGCAGCCGTGCAGCGTGGCCACGATCAGGCGCGACATTTCGGGCGGCAGCGGCTGGGCCGATACTGACAGCACCTCGGCCAGGTCGCGCACATGCGCGTCCCAGCTGTGCCGGATCTGCTCGCGCACGCTGGCCGGCACGCCGCCGGAGAACAGCAGGCCAAGCACCACGCCCTTGGCCTCGGGGTTGGCCGTGAAATAGTCGGCAAGTTCGTCGAACAGGTTTTCCAGCCGCTGCGGCGGCGTCTTGCCGGCATGCCTGGCGACTCCCCCAAGCTCATTTCCAAAGTCTTCGAACAGGCTGGTCGCGGCTTGTGCCAGCAGCATTTCCTTGCTGCCGAAGTGCCAGAGCAGGCTGCTCTTGGCCACCCCGACCTCGGCGGAGATTTGATCCAGTGTCACCTCGGAGTAGCCATGTGCGCTGATCAGCTCACGCGCGACGGCGAGAATCCGGTCTCGTGTTTCCAGGCCGCGGCGGTTCTTGAGCGCAGCGGGCGGGGCCTTGGTGGGCGGGGGCATCGATGACGGCATAGGGGGCAGGGGCAAAGTTCAGAATTTTCAGCGGCGCTGCGATTTGACAGTAGAGGAGTTCTGCCAGCAAACTCAGTATTGTACTGAACGTTCAGCATAATCTTTGGACACCACTCGCTGACAGCGCCTGAAGGAGACCGCATGGAGACCCGCATGTCGTACCCGACCTCTACTGCCGCGGCCTTCGCCGCAGCCCTCGTTTTCGCTGGCGCTTCCGGATCGGCCAGTGCCGCGCCTACACCGCCCAACCCGGCCAGCGACGCCACGGCCCGCGCCCAGGCCGCCGTGCTGCAGCAACTGCCGTTCCAGAATCAGCGTGATTTCGAGGACGCGCGCCGGGGTTTCATCGGCACCATCGACAGCGGCGAGATCCGCGATGCGCAAGGCAGGGTGGTGTGGTCGCTGGATTCATACCGCTTTATCGACAAGGATGTCGCACCGGCGACGGTCAATCCCAGCCTGTGGCGGCAGGCCCGGCTGAACATGAACCACGGCCTGTTCCAGGTGACCGACCGCATCTACCAGATCCGCGGCTTCGACATCTCCAACATGACGATCATCGAAGGCGACAGTGGCCTGATCATCATCGACCCGCTGACCGCCACCGAGACCGCCCGCACCGGCCTGGAGCTGTACTACAAGTACCGCCCCAGGAAGCCGGTGGTGGCGGTGATCTATACGCACAGCCATGCCGATCACTTCGGCGGCGCCAAGGGCGTGATCAGCGAAGACGACGTCAAGGCGGGGAAGGTCAAAGTGCTGGCGCCCGAAGGCTTCATGGAAGAGGCGGTCAGCGAGAACGTCTTTGCCGGCAATGCGATGAGCCGCCGCGCCCAGTACATGTATGGCGCCAACCTGCAGCGCTCGGCCACCGGCCAGGTCGATGCCGGGCTCGGCAAGGCGGTCGCGCAGGGCACGCTGACGCTGGTGCCGCCGACCGACCTGATCGCGAGGACCGGCGAGACCCGCACCATCGACGGCGTGCAGATCGAATTCCTGATGGCGCCCGGCACCGAGGCGCCGGCCGAGATGCTGATGTACCTGCCGCAGTGGAAGGCGCTGTGCGCGGCCGAGGATGCCACCCACAACCTGCATAACCTGTACACGATCCGCGGCGCGCAGGTTCGCGACGCCAACCAGTGGTGGCGCGCGCTGGACGAGACCATCGACCGCTTCGGCGGCCGCACCGAGGTGCTGTTCGCGCAGCACCACTGGCCGACCTGGGGCCGCGACAATATCTTCACCTACCTCGGCAAGCAGCGCGATGGCTACAAGTACATCCACGACCAGTCGCTGCGGCTCGCCAACCTGGGCTACGTGCCCGCCGAGATCGCCGAGCGTGTGAAGCTGCCGCCGTCGCTGGCCTCCGAATGGCACCTGCGCGACTACTACGGCACCGTCAGCCACAACGCCAAGGCGGTCTACCAGCGCTACCTCGGCTGGTACGACGCCAATCCCGCCAACCTGAACCCGCTGCCGCCCGAGGATGCCGGCAAGCACTACGTCGAGTACATGGGCGGCGCGGCGCGCGTGCTGGAGCAGGCGCGCGCGTCGTATGCGCGCGGCGAGTACCGCTGGGTGGCAGAGGTGCTCAAGCACGTGGTCTTTGCCGACCCGGACAACCAGGCCGCGCGCCGGCTGCAGGCCGATGCGCTGGAGCAGCTCGGCTACCAGGCCGAGTCGTCGACCTGGCGCAATGCCTACCTGACCGGCGCCGCCGAGCTGCGCGACGGCGCGCCCAGGTCCACCCGCCGCACCGGCAGCCCCGACGTGCTGCGGGCGATGACCGACACCATGTTCCTGGACTACCTGGCGATCAGCCTGAACGGCGACCGTGCCGCGGGCAAGACCGTCGCGATCAACTGGGTGCAGCCCGACACCGGCAAGCGCTATGCGCTGACGGTCGAGAACGGCGTGTTCCGCTACAAGGCAGGCGCGCAGCATGCCGCACCGCAGGCCACACTGACGATGCCGCGCGCGGTGCTGACCGGCGTGCTCTCGGGGCAGACCACGCTGCAGGCGGAGACCCAGGCCGGCCGCGCCAAAGTCGGTGGCGATCCGCAGGCGCTCGCTGCATGGGTGGCACTGATGGACAAGTTCGAGCCGAGCTTCGCAATCGTCACGCCGTGAGCGCGGGTCTCGCCGCGTGGGACAGGGGGCAGGCGGGCGTTATTGCACAGCCGGCCCCTAAACCCTCGTATCTTTCAGGGTTTTTTCCGGCGCGCGGCATAAAGCGTTGCGCCGACGCAGCGTTTACCCGGCCTGGCAATGTCTTCAGCCTGGGTTTCTTAGTGGTTAACCCTTCGTTTAGGGGGCGTCCTCTACGATTCTGTATCGTCGGTGAAACAGTCCTGCTCGTACCCGCCGGATAATGCATACGGCAGTAAACGAATGAGGAGTAAGAGGACTATGAAATCGACCTACAAGAAGAAGATGCTGGCGGCTGGCGCTGTCATGGCGCTGACAGGAGCCGCACAAGCACAATCGGCCGGCAGCAATATCGTCAGCCTGGGCTGGTTCCGCGTGATGCCGAACAGCTCCGCCGACCCGATGACCGTCGACAGCATCAATGGCCGGCCGGTCAACATGACCCGCGCCAACACCGGCGCCGATATCGAGAGCGCCGACACCTTGGGCCTGGCGTTCTCGCACTTCTTCACGGACAACATCTCGGGCGAGCTGGTCGCGGGCATTCCGCCCAAGCATGACGTCACGGGTACCGGCGAGTATGCCAAGTACGGCAAGCTCGGCTCGGTCAAGCAGTGGAGCCCGGCGCTGCTGGTCAAGTACCACTTCTTCGACGCCAGGACCAAGTTCCGCCCGTATGTCGGCATCGGCGTCAACTACACCTGGTTTACCGACGAAACCATCACCAACCAGCAATTCGTCAATGGCGCGTTCGGCATCCCCGGCGCCAGGATGACCGCCAGCGCCAAGCCGTCGTGGAATCCGGTGTTCAACATCGGCGCCAACTATGCGATCAACGACAACTGGTTCCTCGGCCTGTCGGTGTCGTACCTGCCGCTGTCCACCACCGCCACGCTGACCACGCAGGCTGGCCCGGTGACGATCATTTCGCATACCAAGATCAAGATCGACCCGGTGGTGACATTCCTGAGCGTGGGCTACCGCTTCTGAGCGCAGCGCCACGGCCAGTGCAAAAAGGGACGCCCGGGGGCGTCCCTTTTTGCTGCAGGCCTGCCGCTTATGACACCGACTTGACCGGATAGCCAGCGTCTTCGATGGCGTGCCGCAATGCCTGCGTGTCGGCGCCGCTGTCCACGTGCACGGCCTGGGTCGGTACGTCGGCGCTGACCTTGGCGGCCGGATCAACCGCCTGCACGGCACGCGTGATGGCGCCGACGCAATGGTTGCAGGACATGCCTTCGACCTGGAACTGGATCATGCTGGAAACCTCCTGAAGGGTTGAGTGGCGGCACGGCGCCGCGACAGACATAGTGTGAACCTTGCCATGGTGGGAAGCGCAAGAGGATTTTTAAAGTGGCGGGAAATGCTGTTCCGCACTTGACCTTCCCATGATGGTAAGGTTCATGATGCTGACATCGACACTGTGGATGATCCAGAACCATGACAAGTTCCAGCGCTGTGCTCGCTCCGCAACCCGCCAAGAACTTTGACGACACGCCCGAATGGCGCCTGGCGGTCGAGGGCATGACCTGCGCCTCGTGCGTGCGCCGCGTGGAGAACGCGCTGGCGCGCGTGCCGGGGGTTCACGACGTGGCCGTCAACCTTGCCACCGAGGCCGCCACCCTGCATGCCGACTCCGCTGCCGTGCTGCCGGCCGCCGCGCGCGCCGTGGCCGATGCCGGCTATGCGGTGCCGCAGGACACCGTCGAACTGCAAGTCAGCGACATGACCTGCGCGTCGTGCGTCTCGCGCGTGGAAAAGGCGCTGCGCGCCGTGCCGGGCGTGGTGGAGGCGCAAGTCAACCTGGCCACCGAACGCGCCACGGTCACGGTGCTGCGCGGCACCGCCGATGACGCCGCGCTGACTGCCGCCGTGGCGCGCGCGGGCTATGGGGCCACGCCGGCGGCTGGTGCCGAAGCCGGCGCAGTTGCGTCGACGCAAGCCGCGCGCACGCCTGCGTTCTGGGACGGCCCCTGGCCGGTGGCGATCTCGGCCGCGCTGTCGCTGCCGCTGGTCGCGCCGATGGTGCTGGCATGGTTCGGCGTGCACTGGATGCTGCCGGCCTGGGCGCAGTGGCTGCTGGCGACGCCGGTGCAGTTCGTGTTCGGCTGGCGCTTCTACAAGGCTGGCTGGAAGGCGGTGCGCGCGGGCGCCGGCAATATGGACCTGCTGGTGGCGCTGGGCACGACCGCGGCATACGGGCTGTCGCTGTGGCTGATGTGGCGCACGCCTGCCGACGCCATGCCGCACCTGTACTTCGAAAGCGCGGCGGTGGTGATCACGCTGGTGCGGCTCGGCAAGTGGCTGGAGACGCGCGCCAAGCGCCAGACCGCCGAGGCCATCCGCGCGCTGGCGGCATTGCGCCCCGATACCGCGCGCGTGCGCCGCGGCGGCGAGGAAATCAGCGTGCCGCTGGCTTCGGTGCGCGTCGGCGACGAGGTGGTGGTGCGCCCGGGCGAGCGCATCCCGGTTGATGCCGAGGTGATCGAAGGCAGCAGCCATGCGGACGAATCGATGCTGACCGGCGAGAGCGTGCCTGTGCCCAAGAAGCCGGGCGACCGGCTGACCGGAGGCGCGATCAACTTCGAAGGGCTGCTGGTGGCGCGCACCGTTGCCGTCGGCGCCGAGACCGTGCTGGCGCGCATCATCCGCATGGTCGAGCATGCGCAGGCGGCCAAGGCGCCGATCCAGCGCATGGTGGACCAGGTCAGCGCGGTGTTCGTGCCGGTGGTGCTGGTGATCGCGCTGCTGACGGTGCTGGGCTGGGGCCTGCTGGGCGGAAACTGGGAAGCGGCGCTGCTCAATGCGGTGGCGGTGCTGGTGATCGCCTGCCCGTGCGCGCTGGGGCTGGCCACGCCCACCGCGATCATGGCGGGCACCGGCGCGGGGGCGCGTGCCGGCATCCTGATCAAGGACGCCGAGGCGCTGGAAGTGGCGCATCGCGTCAGCGTGGTGGCGTTCGACAAGACCGGCACGCTGACGGTCGGCAAGCCCGAGGTGGTGGCGCTGCATGCTGCCGATTCTTCCGATGCCGACGCCGACGCCGACGCCGACGCCGATGCCGATGCCGACGGCGGCGCGCTGCTGGCGCGTCTGGCCGCGCTGCAGGCCGGCAGCGAACACCCGCTGGCACGCGCGGTGCTGGCCGCGGCGCAGGCGCGCGGCATCGACGTGCCCAGGGCCGAGGACGTCAAGGCGCTGCCGGGCCGCGGCATTTCCGGCGTGGTCGACGGCCAGGCGCTGCAACTCGGCAGCGAACGCCTGCGCGAATTGCTCGGTGCTGACGCGGGTACGCTGGCACCGGTGGCGCAGCGGCTGCAAGGCGAAGGCCGCACCGTGTCGTGGCTGGTCGAGACCACGCCGCCACGCGTCGTCGGGCTGGTTGCGTTTGGCGATGCGATCAAGCCGGGCGCGCCCAAGGCGCTCGCCCGGCTGCGCGCGGCGGGTGTGCGCACCGTGATGCTGACCGGCGACAACGCCGGTGCGGCGGCGCGGGTGGCGCGCGAGCTTGGCCTCGACGAGGTGCAGGCCGAGGTGCTGCCCGAGGACAAGGCCGCGCGTGTGCAGGCGCTGGGCCAGGGCGGTGCGGTCGTGGCGATGGTCGGCGACGGCATCAACGATGCACCGGCGCTGGCGGCCGCCGATGTCGGCATCGCCATGTCGACCGGCACCGACGTGGCCATGCACGCCGCCGGCATCACGCTGATGCGCGGCGACCCGGCGCTGGTGGCCGATGCGCTGGCGGTCTCGCACCGCACCGTGCGCAAGATCCGGCAGAACCTGTTCTGGGCATTCTTCTACAACGTGGTCGGCATCCCGCTGGCGGCGGCGGGGCTGCTGAACCCGGTGGTGGCGGGCGCGGCGATGGCGTTCTCCAGCGTGAGCGTGGTCAGCAACGCCTTGCTGTTGCGGCGCTGGCATCCGCAGTCCAGAACGGCAGCCACGGCAGCCACCGCACAGGGAGGCAAGCGATGAATATCGGCGAAGCGGCGCAAGCGTCGGGCGTGTCGGCCAAGATGATCCGGCACTACGAATCGATCGGGCTGGTGGAGGCGCCGCCACGCACCGAGGGCGGCTACCGTCGCTATGACGAACGCGCGGTGCATACCTTGCGCTTCGTGCGGCGCGCCCGTAATCTGGGCTTCTCGCTCGACGAGATCCGCGACCTGCTGTCGCTGTGGCGCGACCGCGGCCGCGCCAGCGCCGACGTCAAGGCGCTGACGCTGAGGCACGTGGCCGACCTGGAGCAGCGCATTGCCGAACTGGCGGCGATGCGCGATACATTGCGGCAACTGGCGCAGCATTGCAGCGGCGACGACCGGCCGGATTGCCCGATCCTGGCCGATATCGCGGATGTGCCTGGCACTGGCGACGCGCGCCACGCGGCGCGGGAAGAACAGGGCTGTCACTGATCGCCTTGTGGCGTTTGGTGCAGTCACGCAACAAGACAAAGAACAATGCCGGCGCACACGCCGGCCCGGCCGCAGAGGAGACCGTAGCGCATGGCACAACCGATGACGGACGATCCCGCTTCCGCTGGCGCCGCCGAGGCCCGGGGCACCACTACAGCCCCTGGCCCCGCCATTGCGCACGCGCCGGTGCAAAGCCGCCAGCGCATGCGCGACGGCACCGAGCTGCTGCTGCGCACCTGGCTCCCCGATCCCGGCCGCTTTGCGGAACCGCTTGGCTCGGTGCTGCTGGTGCACGGGCTTGCAGAACACGCCGGGCGCTACCAGCACGTCGCCGAACTGCTGTGCGGATTGGGATTGCGCGTGCGCGCGTTCGACCTGCGCGGCCACGGCGCCAGCGGCGGCGCGCGCATGGTGGCCGACCATCCCGACATCTATCTCGAGGACCTGGCCGAGGTCTACGACGCCGCGCTGCATGACTGGAACGAGCTGCCGATCCTGCTCGGCCACAGTATGGGCGGGCTGATCGCGGCGCGCTTTGCCACCGCGCGCGTGCGCCCGGTGCGCGCGCTGGTGCTGTCATCCCCCGCGCTGGCGCTGCGGCTGGCGCAGCCGATGCTGGCGCTGCACCGCGTGCTACTGACGCTGGCGCCGCGCCTGCGCGTGCCCAACCCGATCGACGCGCGGCACCTGTCGCACGATCCGGCCGTGGTGGCGGCCTACCGCGCCGACCCGCTGGTGCAGACCACCATCACCGCCAGCGTGCTGGAGAGCTTTATCCGCGGCATGGCGCAGGCACAGGCCGATGCCGCGCGGCTGGAGGCGCCGATGCTGATGCTGGTCGGCGGCGCCGACCGCGTGGTCGATCCGGCGGGCAGCCGCAGCTTCTTCGACAATGCGCCGCCCGACCTGCGCGATGAGGTCTGGTATCCGCACGGCTTTCACGAGATCTTCAACGAAGCACAGCCGCTGCGCGGCGAAGTGTTCGCGGCGCTGGGTGACTGGCTGCGGCGGCACTTGCAACCCCCTGCGGCCTCGGCGCCGCCATTGGGCTAGGTCCGGAACACCGACTCCGCCACGCCGAACACCGCGGCCACCACCGGGTCGTCGCGGCGCGTTGCCAGGCAGACCAGCGTCAGCTCGGTCTGCACGGACATGCCCTCGACGATCACCAGGCCGTGCGCATGCGACTCGCGCAGCGCAATCGAATCGCGTACCAGCGACAGTCCCACGCCGGAACGGACCAGGTCCAGCATCGAGGCTTCCTGGTCCACATGCGCTACCTTGGGTACCCCGGCCGCGTCGACACCCGCTTGCGCGAAGCGCTCGCACAGCAGGCGGTTATGCGCCGACTCCGGTGGCGTCCAGATCCACGGCAGCGTTGCCAGCTGCGCCCATGAGCGCAGCGCGGTGCGTTCCTTCCAGCCCTTGGGCGCGACCACGTAGTAGGAGAAGGGCGTCAGCGTAAGCGCATTGAAGCTCGCGTCGGCCGGCTGGCCGAGGTAGAAGCCGACGTCGAGCGCGCCGCTGCGTACCTGTTGCAGCACCCAGCCTGACATGCCATGGCGCAGCTCGGTGCCGATCTGCGGGTGGCGCTCGACCAGCGTGCGCAGCATCGGTCCCAGCCGCGTGAATTCCGGATCCAGGATGGTGCCGATCGCCAGCCGCCCGCGCACCGTGTGATGCATGGCATCGACGGTGTGCTGAAGGTCGCCCACGCCGTCGAGGATGCGCTCGGCCAGCGGCAGCAGCGCAGCGCCGTCCGCGGTCAGTGTCAGGCCGGCGGCGGTGCGTTCGAACAGCTTGATGCGCCACGCCGACTGCAGCGCCTTGAGCTGCAGGCTGACCGCGGGCTGGGTCAGGTGCAGGCGTTGCGCGGCGCGGGTCAGATTGCCTTCTCGTGCGACCGCGACGAATGCGCGCAGATGGTGGAGGTCCAATGCAATGAGGGCGTGTCGAATGCGCGAGTGGTGCGGCGCAATATTTAGCGCGGCTTATATTGCGCTTGACGATAAATCATTGGACGGGGCGGTGCAACTGCACCAAGCTTGCGCTCATTCCGGCCCGCTGCGCCATGCGCGGCAAGCGACGCTGCGGCGCTGTTATTACCGCGCGCAATGATTGCGGCCGATCCTCGATATCCAGTATCAAGCAGGAGTGGAAGTGGAAGACATCCTTGCAGAAGCCAGCGCTGTGCAAACTACCGTTGGACATTTCATCGGGGGCCGGCAGACGCGTGGCGCGTCGCAACGCCTGGCCGATATCTACAACCCTGCGATTGGCGAAGTTGCCGCACGCGTGGCGCTTGCTACCGCGCAGGACGTTGCCGACGCCGTGGCTGCCGCCAAGGCCGCGTTCCCCGCATGGGCCGAGACGCCGCCGCTGCGCCGCGCGCGCATCCTGTTCAAGTTCAAGGAGCTGCTCGACCAGCACCATGACGACCTGGCCGCACTGATCACGCGCGAGCATGGCAAGGTGTTCTCCGATGCCAGGGGCGAAGTCACGCGCGGCATCGAGGTGGTGGAGTTTGCCTGCGGCATTCCCAACCTGCTCAAGACGGACTTCACCGACAACATCGGTGGCGGCATCGACAACTGGAACCTGCGCCAGCCGCTGGGCGTGGTGGCGGGGATCACGCCGTTCAACTTCCCGGTGATGGTGCCGATGTGGATGTTCCCGGTGGCGCTGGCATGCGGCAATACGTTCGTGCTGAAGCCGTCGGAGCGCGATCCTTCGCCCAGCTTGCTGATTGCCGATCTGTTGCGCCAGGCTGGCTTGCCCGATGGCGTGTTCAACGTCGTGCAGGGGGACAAGGAAGCAGTCGATGCGCTGCTGGCGCATCCGGATGTGCAGGCCTTGTCGTTCGTTGGCTCGACG